>JANLYD010000271.1:0-9751 GCA_031365465.1 Hyphomicrobiaceae bacterium | reverse complement strand
CATCGCCGACGAAATCATCGGCGGCTTCGGCTTTTCCGGACACGGCGCTGCGGGCTTCGAACTCGATCGCGCCGACAAACGACTGGGCACGCCGGACACCGCCATCGTGGTCGCGCGTTCGGAAAACCATCCACCGGAAGCGCCGTGGGTGCTGGTGCCGGAAGAACAGCTGACCCACATCACCACCATTCCCGGCGAGAGCCACAAACAACTGATCCGCGCCGACATGACTTATTTTGAAACGCCAAACGGCGGCGCTGTGTTCTCGACGGGATCAATCACCTTCTGCGGTTCGCTTCCCCACAACGATTTCGACAATTCCATCTCGACGCTGCTCGGCAACGTCTTGGCGCGGTTTCTGCGGGATGCGTAGTGGCGCGATGTCGAGAAACATGATCTCGCGGTAGGTCTCGGCCTCCGCCGGGATGATGAAAGGAGGCGCTGATGGATTCGTTCGGTCAATGTTATAAAGGGTGTCTCAATGAAAGTTCCTACCGTCGCAGCGATACTTCTCGCGATTGCAATTGCCTCGCCGACTTTGGCGGCTGAGCCTGTTTACGTCGGCGTGTGGGGCAGCACGCGCGCGCAGTGCCAGCTTGGTCAGGACAATCCCAATGCACCGATGGCCGTTCGCAGCAGAGGTTACGACCAGCACGAGGCGCACTGCACGTTCGCGTCCGTGACGCCGGCAGGCTCGGGGTGGAACGTGCGCGCTAACTGCTCCGTGGAAGGTGACAAGCAGCGAACTGCGTTTCAACTCAGCGTGCGCGGCAATCGCCTGATCATGACGAGTGGTGGTTCTGCGCGAACCTTCGTGCGTTGCCGATAGGCGGCAACAAAAAGAATCGCATCTCGTATTTTGGTCAAGCGGTCGCGCGGCCCACAACCTTCGAACGCGCCTTTGTTGGATCGCGCTCAAACTGGGGACAGGCACCTGAACGGCGCTGCGGGATTGCAGGACAAACGAACGCTGGCGTGCGCCGTTCAGGTGCCTGTCCCCTCATCGTGCGCCAGTTCGTTCGGCGGCGTCGACGGTGTTTTTGAGCAGGCAGGCAATGGTCATGGGGCCGACGCCGCCAGGCACCGGCGTGATCGCACCGGCAACGGCCAGCACGTCGTCGAAATCGACGTCGCCCACCAGCCGCGTCATACCCGCGGTAGCCGCCGGCACGCGATTGATGCCGACATCGATGACGATGGCGCCGGGTTTGATCCAGTCCGCCTTGACCATCTGCGGCCGGCCGACAGCGGCGATCACAAGATCGGCGCGGCGCACCACCGCCGGCAGATCGCGCGTACGCGAATGCGCGATCGTGACCGTGCAATCCTCACGCAACAGCAATTGCGCCACGGGCTTGCCGACGATCGTCGAGCGGCCGATCACTACTGCGTCGAGGCCGGCGAGGTTCGGCGTCACGGTCTTGGCCAGCATCACGCAGCCCGTCGGCGTGCACGGCGCAAGGCACGGTTCACCAATCGACAGGCGGCCGACGTTGACGGGGTGAAATCCGTCGACGTCCTTGTCGGGATCTATGGCACGCAACACAGCTTCGGCGTTGATCCCAGCCGGCAGCGGCAACTGCACGAGAATGCCGTGCACGGTGGGGTCGGCATTCAGTCGTGCGACGATCGCCAGCACCTGAGCTTCGGTCGCGGTGACGGGCAAAATATGCTCGAACGACGCCATGCCGGCCTCGGTCGTTTGCGCGCCCTTGTTGCGTACGTAGACTTGGCTCGCCGGATCGTTGCCGACGAGGACGACGGCCAGCCCGGGCGTGATGCCGCGCGCGGCTTGTAATTGCTTTACGCGCAGCGCCACTTCGGCACGCAATGCCGCAGCGATCGCCTTGCCGTCGATGATCTCCGCAGTCATGCTTTTTTCCTGCTTGATGTCGCCGCTGTGGACTGCACAAGAGCCGTCCGCGCAGCTTCGGCCAGTGCGACGCCGTCACCGGCAACCGTCAGCACTTTGACCCGCGATTTGCCGCCGCCGGTCACCTCGACGGATTGCCTTGGCACGCCGAGCCACTCTGCCACCAGCGCTTCGAGCGCCGCATTGGCCTCGCCGTCTTCGGGCACGGCGCGCACCCGCGCTTTAACGGCGGGTCCGTCTGCCGTCGGCTCGATCCCCTCGACGCGATCCTGCGACGACTTCGGCGTCAGGCGCACGCGCAGTTCGATGCCGCCGTTTGGTTTCGCGCGCCAGGGAAGCTGGTCGCCCATCACATGCCCTGGAACAGGTCGATCAGATTACCGAGGATGACGCTGTCGATGAAGATGACGATGAACCACAACGCCAAGGGCGTGAGATCGAGCGGCGCGGTATTCGGCATATAGGGCCGAATGCGGCGCAGAAACGGTTCGGTGACGGCGTCGAGCCCCTGCATGATCGGGCGAACGCGCGGGTCGTAACGGCTGATGCGGCCGGACGCGAAAATCCAGCTCATGACGACGGTCACGATCAAGATCAACTGATACAGGTGCAGGATCTGCTGCAAGAAAACAAGAAATCGCACCATCGACTGAAAAACCTTTTCGCGCAGACGATCATTTCAACGCACTTGATCACGATCGTATTCGATCAAGGCCCCTATCGCACGCGCTAACATAACCGAGTATTTCCGTCATCCCGGAAACCGACGCACTTGTGCAGTGTCTGTGGCTCAGCGGCGAGGGAGGCCGGGGGCGCGGGCGAGGCGGGCCTGGGCGGTCAAGCGAACCTGGGCGTTGGGCGCGCCGAAGCCCGCGTAGTTGGTGCGCTGGACGATTTCGAAGAAGAAACGTTCGTCGAACGTCTGGGTGTACATCTGGTAATATTCACCCTGCCCGTCGCGATCGTACAGCACGTTATGCGTCTGCAAGCGTGCCAGAAACGCCGGATCGATCTCAATCTTGGCTTCGAGGTCGTCGTAGTAGTTTTCGGGGATCGGCAGCAGCGCGACGCCGCTGTCTTTGAAGGCGGCAGCCGTCTTGAAAATGTCGTCGGTCGCAAAGGCTATGTGCTGCACGCCCGAGCCGAAAGCTTCCGACAGGAAGCGGGACGACTGCGTGCGCGTCGACTGCGAGGCATTGAGGACGATACGCACGGCGCCATCCGCCGATTGGACGACCTGGCTTTTGACGAGGCCACCGGGATCGAGCACGTCCTGCTCGGCAGTTTTGCCGACGTCGAGCAGCGACGTGTAGAACAGCAGCCACGTCAGCATCTCTTCGTAGTGCATCGACTGCGAGATGTGATCAACGACGGTCAGCCCAGCGCCGGAATTCGGCACGGCATCTGTCGCCGGCTTGAATTCGATATCCCAGACGCGTCCGAGATCACTGGCGGGGTCGACGAAATAAACGAGGCTGCCACCGAGGCCGCGCACCGCCGGAATATCCAACTCGCCGGGTCGCACTGGCTGGCGGAAGGGGTGATCGAGCAAACTTTCTGCGCGCGCGAGCGTGGCTTTCGCGTCCGTCACGCGCAGGCCCAGCGCGCACACGGACGTGCCGTGCGTGATGTTGTAGGCTTGAGCAAATCCCTCGGTGTCGGAGTTGATCACGACGTTGATCTGGCCCTGCGTCCAACGGCTCACCGCCTTCGACATGTGCTGGCCGGTTTTGAAAAAGCCCAATCCCGACAACACTTTCTCGAACGCCGGCCGGTTGGTGTCATCGATGGCAAACTCGATGAACTCAGTGCCGACACACTTGGAACGCGGCGGCAGCACAGGAACACCAGAGGCTGCTTGCCCCGTTTTCGTGCGCAACTGGTCCATCATGTAGATCAGCGAACGATGCCCATCGACGGCCAGACTGCGAGCCGAGCCCGCGCGAAACTGATCGTTGAAGATCTCGAGCGATAGCAGGCCGTCGTAGCCGGTCGTTTGAAGCGCCGCCATAAAATCCTGCAGCGGGAAATCGCCCTGCCCGGGGAAATTGCGGAAATGACGGCTCCACTGCAGCACGTCCATGTCCATGGCCGGCGCATCGGCCACTTGCACAAGGAAAATGCGATCACGGGGGATCGAGCGCATGACGGCGAGATCGGTCTTGCGCGACAGGATGTGGAAGGTGTCGAGCACGACGCCTACGGCTGGATGATCGGCGCGACGGACAGCTTCCCAGGCGTCGCGGTAGTCGTTGATGTGACGCCCCCAGGCGAGCGCCTCAAAGCCGATGCGGATGCCCCGCGCCTGCGCTTTTTCACCGAGTTCGCGCAAGTCGGCTGCTGCCCGGTCGATGCCGCCGAGGCAATCGGGCGCGACGTTGGAGCAGACCATCAACAGGTCGCAGCCGAGTTCGGCCATGAGGTCGAACTTACGTTCTGCACGGGCGAAGGCGCGCGCGCGCTTGTCCGGCGGCAGGCCCTCGAAATCGCGAAACGGCTGGAAGGTGATGATGTCGAGACCGAGATCGACCGCCATCTTGCGCACGTCGGCGGGCGTGCCGTTGAACGACAACAGGTCGTTCTCGAAGATTTCCACGCCCTTGAAACCAGCAGCGGCAATGGCTTCCAGCTTTTCGGCCAGACCGCCACTCAGACAGACGGTCGCGATGGACATGCGCATGCGTCGTGTCTCCAGTCGTTCCGGATCGTAGTCGTCCACAGCCTCGGCCGCACACTCAGCCAAGTCTCAGCCGTCGTAACCCTCGACGATGACGATATCGACGGTGCCGGCACGGTCGCGCACTTGGCGGGCTGCTTCGTATTCGGGGCTGTCATAGCAGGCCTTGGCCACCGCGAAACTCGAGAATTCGATGACGACGTGGCGCGGATTGAGCGTGCCCGAGCGCATTTCCGAGGTACCGCCGCGCACGAGAAACTTGCCGCCGTATTTGGCGAAGGCGATGCCGTTCAACTGCACATACTGCTTGTAGACGTCGGTATCGGTGACGTCGACGTGGGCGATCCAATATCCCTTGGCCATGGCCTGATTTCCTGCTGACTGCTGCGTTACGCCTCGTAGCTAGATCGATGTGGGTCCGCCGCGCAAGCGCCACCGAGCCTTCAACCAGCACTCAGCCGGCGACGGCCATGCGCAGAGCATTGGCTGCAACCTCGATGTCGGATGCCTGCACGTCGAGATGGGTGACCGCACGCATGCGGGCCGGCCCCATCGCGCCGATGCGGACACCGTGTTTCATCGCGCGCTCGGAAATTTCTTTGGCCGACTTTCCGGTGCCGCTGACGTCGAGGAAGACGAGGTTGGTTTCGATCTTGTCGTGCATCAGCTTGACCCCCTTCACCTCGGCGGCGAGGGCGGCGAAGCGCTTAGCGTTGGCGTGGTCTTCGGTCAGTCGGTCCCAGTTGTGGTCGAGCGCGTAAAGGCCGGCCGCCGTCACCATTCCCGACTGCCTGAGCGCGCCACCCATGCGATGCTTCCAGCGCCAGGCTTCGTTGATGAAGTCCTTGCTGCCGGCGAGCACACCGCCAATCGGGCACCCCAGCCCCTTCGAGAGATCGAGCCAGGTGGTATCGAAGGCGGCGCACATCTTGGCAGCCGAAATGCCGGACGCCACCACTGCGTTCGGCAGCCGCGCGCCGTCCATGTGGAGCAGCAGGTTGTGCGCCTTGGTGGCCTTGGCCACGTCGTCGATCTGAGCCAGGGTCCATACGGCACCGCCGCCGAGATTCATGGTCTGCTCGATGGAGACCAGCCGCGAGCGCGGGTGATGCCGCAATGCGGGGTCGCGCACCGCCGCGTGAACGGCCACACCGGTGAAGATGCCGTTGTCGTGAGCCACGGCGCGGCCCTGGGCGCCAGCGAAGGCCGCGCCGCCCGCGCCCTCGAACGTAAATAGATGCGACGTATCAGGGGCGATGATCTCGTCGCCGGACCGGCAGTGCACGGCAATCGCGATCTGGTTGCACATGGTGCCGGACGGCAGAAACACGGCAGCCTCTTTGCCGAGCAGCGCCGCCACCCGCTCCTGCAGTTTGGAGGTCGTCGGGTCTTCGCCGCGCTGTTCGTCGCCGACTTCGGCCTCGGCCATGGCTTTGCGCATGCCGGCCGATGGGCGGCTCATGGTGTCGGAAAACAGGTCGATGAACGCACGCTTGGTCGAAGCTGTCATATCGTCGGTCTCTGGTTGGTAGGAGGCTGGCAGGGAGGGCCGCGCAGCGCCACGCGGTGAGTGGCGGCATGGTCGCAACCGGGGTGTCGTTGTCGACCGTATCCGAGCATGATAGCGGCATCAAAGCAATTGCCACCCGCGCTGTGTCACCCGCGACTTGGAGCCGTTTCATGCAGTTGAACAAAGACATCACCGCAATCGTCACCGGCGGCGCGTCGGGCCTGGGCGGCGCCACGGCAACCGCACTGGCCGCGCGCGGCGTCAAGGTCGCCATCTTCGATCTCAACGAGGCGACAGGCCAAGCGCACGCGGCCAAAATCGGCGGCCATTACTTCAAGTGCGACGTCAGCAGCGAAGCCAGCATCGATGCGGCCTATGCGGCCGCGCGCGCGGCACTCGGACAGGAGCGCATTCTGGTTAACTGCGCCGGTATCGGCATCGCCAAGCGCATCACGCGCAAGGACAAGGAAAGCGGTAAAATCGAACCGCACGATCTCGCCAGCTTCGCCAAGACGATCCAGATCAACTTGGTGGGCACCTTCATGATGATCGCGCGAACGGCGGCGGGGCTGCAAAGCCTGACACCGGTGAATGCCGACGGGGAACGCGGGGTGATCATCAACACGGCATCCGTGGCCGCCACCGATGGCCAGATCGGGCAGGTGGCTTATTCGGCATCGAAGGGCGGCGTGCTGGGCATGACGCTGCCGATCGCGCGCGATCTGGCGCAAGCCGGCATTCGCGTGTGTACGATCATGCCGGGACTGTTCGACACCCCGATGATGGCGACGTTGCCGGACGAAGCCCGCAAGTCGTTGGCCGCCTCGGTGCCCTTCCCGGCGCGCTTAGGCGACCCTGCAGAATATGCAAATCTGGCATGTCACATCTGCGAAAACGGTATGCTTAATGGCGAGGCCATTCGCCTCGACGGCGCAATTCGGATGGCGCCACGCTGACTCGCGCCTAAAGTTCCCGGCTGCGGTGTTTTTTAGCCGTTAGCTGCGCCGCAAACGCATCCAGTGAACAGTCTAAAGATAGGCCGTTCACCTCATCGTCGGATGAGCGATTGGCAGGGCCCTGATCGTGGAGTAAGAGGAGGATATCGTCGAGTTGCTGTTGCAGGCTTGCTTTCAACGCCCCCGCGTTTAGCCAGCGTCAGCCTCACGATTTGTAGTGCGTCCTTGGATCCCCCGATGCCACGTCCCTCCGCCCTGTTTTCGTGCGCCCGCCGCACGATCGTTCTGCTGTCTGCGATTACTCCGACTGGTTGGCTGACGGTCATTCTGATGGTGCTCGGCGCGTTGGTGGTTGCCGGTCCCGGCCGCGTAAACTTTGTGCGCGCGCCGGCACAGGTGCTAGCCGCCGCCAACCCGGTCGCCGAGCCGGCCAGCGCCGGAAGTTGGTTGCCCACGGAAAGCATGTGGGGCGAGCAACTGCGCGCAACGACGTTTTCATCCTCTCGCGGCAGCGGCGGCACTGGCGCTGGCGTGAGCTTTACGCCCGCACTGCGCAATGGGCTGACCCGCACGCTTCCCGACGACTTCAACACCGAACGGTCGTCGATCCCCTTGCGCAGCAAAGACCGCTGGCCGGTCGCTGATGGGGAGCAGGGCGGCGGCAAAACCTATCGCACCATGTGCGTGCGGCTGTGCGACGGCTACTACTGGCCGATCAACTATGCCGTGACCAAAGACAAACTCGGCGACGATGCAATGGCGTGCGCGCGGTCTTGTGGCGGGCCAAACGAAGCTAGGCTGTTCAGCTATCGTAACCCCGGCGGCGAAATCGAGGAAATGGAAGACAGCGACGGCAAAGCGTACAGAAAACTGCAGAACGCGTTTCTGTTCCGTACCAAGTACGAATCCTCGTGCAAATGTCGTCCGCACCCTTGGGAAGAAGCGTCCACGGACCGTCACAAGACCTATTCGTTGATGGCCGACGCTCAAAAAGGCGACCGCTTGGCGGCGCAGAAATTGTCGGATCTGCGGGCAAAGCTGAGGGTCGAGGCGCAAGCCGCGCTGAAGGCGAAGGCTGAAGCCTCGCGCGGCAAGCTGCCCGCCAAAGCGGCCGCACCGCCATCGTCAGCCAATAAGATTGCGGCCGCCGACGCGACCGAGGCAGCCGCTGCGACGCCGTCTCTGGCGCCGGTGGCGACGAAAACCATACAAAAGGTTCGGATCATCCGCGGGGATCAGAAACAGACCGGCGCTTTCCGGGCTGGCAATCAGACGTTCACCCCGACGGTGCCGGTCGACAGGGCCATGAGTGAGCAGACCCGGGTGGTTCGGCTGCGCATGGGGGCAAACGCCGTACAGAGCGTGCCGGTCGCTCCGAAGACGATGCAGAAGTCCGCAGGCTTCGGCGACCTCAGCGTGCTGCAGCGCTGAGAGCGATCGCTTGTGCAATAAGCGACAGATATTCAGACTAATTTTGCACTTATCGCGGATAACCAAAGCGTTGGCTGGATATTCCGCGCCTGTCTTACCTTCACTTGCCCGGTGAATAGACGGCGTCTCATGTCTGGCGTTCCCCTTACGCGCCGGATCCGAGGTCAATGCGGTTCGAACTTTCAAGCTCGACGGTTCGGCGGTGCGCAGGCATCGTGCTCGCGGTCGCGATCGTGGCGCTGCCGTCGCAGGTGGCGGCACAAGGCTTTTTCAGTAACCTGTTCGGCTTCGTCGGACCCAAGCCTGCGCCGGCCATTTCCCCGCCATTGCGCCAATCGCCGCTCAAACTGCCGCCGGCCAGCGCATTTTCGGGCGACCGAGCATCGGCGCAGTCGAGCCCCAGCGGCGAGGCCGGTGGGACATTCCGGACCGTTTGCGTCAGAACGTGCGACGGTTTCTTCGTGCCGATCAGTTACGCCACACGACGCGAAAATTTCATGCAGGACCAAGCCAAATGCCGCGCGACCTGCGGCGGCGAAGCGGTGCTGTTCTACCATCGCAGCCCCGGCGGCAACGTCGAGGACGCGGTCGATCTGAACGGGCGTCCTTATGGGCGACTACCTAACGCATTTCGCTTTCGGAAGACGCGGGTCGAAGGCTGTGCGTGCCGCCCGCCGCCCTGGTCGGAAACGGAAATCGCCCGGCATCAGAGCTACGCGCTGGCGGCAACGAACTTGTCGACCGCACGGGGTACGAGTGCTGCATCCTCAAGGGTCGCGAGCGCGGGGGGCGTAACTGCGACTACCGCTGCGCCATCTCCGATTGCACCTGCCGAGCCGGCCGCCGTCGCGGCTGTGAGCAATCCCGGGAAACGCACCTTTGCCCCGAGGGTCAAGACCGCAGACGCCCCGGCGGAGCAGACGTCCGTCAGGGCGGCTTCGAACACGCGAAGGCAAACCGCGCCTGTAAAGCTCGTCGGTTTGGAGCGCAAACCGCAATCGGCGGTGCCTGCGCAGGCGGGCTCGCAAAGCAGCCCAGGCAGCGGCCTGTTCGGCATGGGATTGACCAAACAGTCCAAACTGAAGTGGCCGGGAGACTGACGTTCAGCCTGACGCCGTCGCGTGTTTCAGCTCGACGCCGTCGCGTCCATGAAAATCGCGAGATCGCGGTCGAATGCGGTTACGCCGCCCGCGTCGTGCGTTTGAAGCGTGACGTCCACGCGGCTGTAGACGTTGAACCACTCGGGGTGATGGTTCATTTTTTCAGCCTTGAGCGCGACGCGCGTCATGAAGCCGAAGGCTGCG
>JANLYD010000232.1:0-12404 GCA_031365465.1 Hyphomicrobiaceae bacterium | reverse complement strand
CGGCTGTGCAATTGCGTTCATCGCATGGATATTCTGGCGATATGTTCCGTCAAAGCCGATCGCACTGCTCTTGCTCGGTGCATCGCCGTTTTTCGTTCGGCTGGTTCCTCCCGACTTGAAGCCAAATCCCGAGCGGCTCGCTCATGGGATTTTCTATGGCTCCCTGTGCATGACTTTAATGTTGTTGGCGGGTGTTTCCGGGCCACTCATCGATACTTATTTTCTGGGAGGCAATTTCGAGCGTCGTCAGATCGTCGCCACGAAAGCTGTTTGCCAAATATTCAGTCACGGGGCGAAATTCGTATATTTCGGTGGGTTGGTTGATCAGTCCACCGGATTAGATCCTCTGATGGCCGCACTAGCAATCAGCGCTTCTATAATTGGAACGTCCCTTGCTCGTCCCGTCCTCGAACGTTTGAGCGACACGCAGTATCGAACTTGGGCAACACGAATAATCACGACAATCGCAATTACCTTTCTCGCTCAGGGTGCATACTTGTTGCTTGTTATAAAAACCTGACGGGGCCGAGAAGAGCACCGCCGATACTAGCGGGCGTGAGAGCGTAAAGACGTCTGCGCAATGGCAACTTCATTCGCTGCGTTTGCAAGATCGTGTCAGCCCAAGGTCTCTCAGTCGAGGGACTGGACGCAATCGACGGCACGCCCACTATCGATATCGAGCCGGTGATGAGAGAATTTTTGCCACGAGGATTCACACAACCAGCTTGGTCGAGCGAGCTTATGAAAGGTTATTGGTAAAGGCTCAAGCGCCGGGTTGCAGCAGTCGTTGAACAGCCGCGCTTTGTCTCGAAATATTATTCTCTAAAATCAACCACCTTGCGGGAGTTGGTGCGGTCAAGAGGACTCGAACCTCCACGCCTTGCGGCGCTAGTACCTGAAACTAGTGCGTCTACCAATTCCGCCATGACCGCATCATGTGAAAATGCCGGTCGGCCCTTCGGCTGTCCGGCAGTGCGGTTCGTGTAGCAAACTCCCCCTGCCGTTACAAGGGGCCGATGCATGTCCGACCGCGCCTCGGTCACCCATCGAGAGCCAAAGCACAGCGAGGTTCAATGCGGCGTCGCCGTCGGCGTCGCGGTTGGCGGCGGCGGCACAGCCGTCTGCCGGCCGAACATGCCGTTCACGCCCCGTTGCAACTGGGCTGGCCACCGCAGCGACAGCAGGCACACGACCGAAAACACGGGCAGCACCACGATTAGCCAGCTAGGTGCACCGATGCCTAGGGCGCGCACCCCGGCATCGTTCAATTCCTCGTAACGCAGCAAGGCTACCAAGCTGACCACCGCGCCCGCGAGTTGCCCCATCCGTTCGATCTTGCGCCCCATACGGCCAAGGAAAAACACCAGCAGCAGCAGCGCCCACGGCGCGATGACCAGGCTCAGTCGCAGTTGCGGCGCCACGGTCCATCGCCCCGACAAAGTCTGCATCGCACTGACGTAGGCATAGTCCATGAACGGCCACGGCAGCATCGCCACCGCGCCGATCAGCAGCGACCGCTCGATCGCCGGTGCGATCAGCGCATATTTGTCCTCCAGCAGCCGCCGCCAGATAACCAGCAGCACGCCGATCAACACCACGACCAGCACGAAGAATGTCTTCATCGGCAGCGCGACTTTGTCCCACAAATCGGTCTGCGACCGGTTGCCCGGTTCGGCCCACAGAGTGTCGAGGTGACTTCCGTATCGCGCCTGTGCGACGCAGCAGGCTTCCCCTGACAGCTTGCCGTTGGCGGCAAAGCAGAAGCGCTCGCGGGCGAATTCGAGGGGCACTTCGAGCAACGGATCAGGCCGGCACACGCGCGCAAAATTGGACATGCCGAACCGCACTTCGGCGGCTGTCCGCAAGCTCGATACGCCATCGATCAGCGCGACGCGACGGCACGTTTGCCGGCTTTCTTTGCAACTCGGTGGATCAGCTTTGTCGTCGGCCAACGTGCGCGGCGACAGTTCCCAGACCTGCTTCGACGCCGTCGTCAGCAGATGCGACGAAAACAGCCAACTCAACGACAGTACCACGATCGCGCCGATACCGAAGCGCAGGCGGCCATGTGCGATGTGCGTCCAGTACATATGCGTGAATACGGTCGCCGGGAGATGGAATGCCGCCAATGCCAGCAAGCCGAGCGTCGGATAGAACAGCAGCAAGTGGCTGTGTAGCAGCAGCAGTGCCAGCCAATCCTGATCACGGAACTCGTAAATGAAAAGTGCGGTCCACCCGATGAACGACGCCCCGAGCAGCACGAAGATGACCGTGACGAACCAGCGTGCGCCGGTCATCGGAGGCACCCCGTCCGGCAGCATGCCGTGGAGTCCGCGCCGCCGCTTCGACCGCTTGCGGGTATCCGCCACAAGCGTATCGCTCGGAGCATTTTTGATGGAGGATGCAGGCGGTTCGGTGGGTTCGATCATGGGGCTGCATCCGATCGGGCGCTGCGTGGTCGTTGGCTGATCAATTTGCTTACTGTAGGAAAGTGGTCGAGGTCACGCCGAAAAAGTGTGTTTTCTCGCACCCATCTTCGCGATCGCAGGGAGACACGATGTCTGAGGCGACAATAACCGAATCTGACCGTCGATTTCGCATCGGCGAGCGCGTTCGCGTCGTCGCTCACGACGGGCACGCAGTCGTCCGCATCCAAACCTCCGCGTGCCGTGCCGAGATCGCGATGCAGGGCGCGCAGGTGCTGAGTTGGCAACCGGCGGGGCAAGCCGATTTGCTGTGGCGCGCAGCTTTGCCTGCAGTCGGGTCTGGCAAAGCCATCCGCGGCGGCATTCCCGTGTGCTGGCCATGGTTTGGCCCCCATCCGAGCGATTTGGCCCAGCCGCAGCACGGTTTGGTCCGTACCCTCAGTTGGACCCTCGCCGAGATCGCTGAACGCGACGGCGACATCCACATTGCGTTCGACATCGAAGCGTATGGCGCAAAACTCAGGCTCGAGTGTGTCGCCGGCGCGCGGCTCTGCGTGGCCCTCACGACCCGCAATATCGCCGCGCAGCCCCTCGTCATGACCGAAGCGCTGCATACTTACTTCAATGTCGGCGACGTCGGTCGGGTAAGTGTGCATGGCCTCGACGCCAGCACCTATCGCGACAATACCGACGGCGGACGAGAAAAGACGTGGCGCGGCAGCGGGCCGATCGATCGCGAAACCATCGCCGTATTCGAGCGCGCCCCTGACACCGCCCAGATCGAAGATCCCTTGCTGAGACGTCGCATTCGCATCTCGCGTGCGGGCGGCACATCGACCGTAATGTGGCATCCCGGCGCAAATGTCGCGCCGCTGAAGGACGTGCAGCCCGGCACAGAGCGCTATTTTCTGTGTGTCGAGAGCGGCAACGTTTGGTCGAGTGCCGTTACGGTGCCGGTGGGTGCTGAACATCGGCTGGCCGTAAGCTACGAAATTGCCCCTCTGTAACCGCTCGAAAAGAGGTAGTGCTTCAAACTCACACACCCAGTTCGATCTTGACGATTTCGGGCGGTGCGCCAAATCGGAACGGCAGCATCGAGCAGCCGAGGCCCGCCGAGACGATGAGATGGCGGTGATATTCGATCACGTGGCCATAGATGTAACGTGCACCGAACTTCGACGGCACCAGCGGCGAATAGTTGAACAGACTGACTTGGCCACCGTGCGTGTGCCCCGATAGCGTTAAGGAAACGCGCGACGGCACCTCGGGAAAGATATCAGGCTCGTGGGCCATCAGGATCACCGGCGCGTCATCGGTGATTTGTGCCATCGTCGCGGGCAGATCGTGGACGCCGATGAAACCGCGCCCGCGCCCAAGTTTGCTCCGGCCTTTCGGCCAGAACGCCCATTGATCTCCAAGCCCGGCAATCCAGAACGCGCCTCCGGCATGAGGCAGTCGCACGGCTCGGTTGTCGAGCACCGGAATATTCACCGCCGCCAGCGCCGCATGCGATGCCGTCGGTCCGGACTTGCGAAGCTGGACCTGCCGATCATCCCAGTAATCGTGGTTGCCCATCACCGCGTGGACGCCCAACGGCGCCTTCAGACGCGCTAGTTCTGCCGCCCATTTGGCGGGCTCGATGACCGTCCCGAGCTTGCTGATCTGATAGCCGGCGGCATAGTCGCCGAGCAGCAGGATGATGTCCGGCCGCATCGCATTTGTCGTGTCGACGATGGCCCGCAGCCGCGTGAGCCCCATCCATGGTTCGATGACATGCAGATCTGCGATCACCGCAGCCGTCACCTTGTAGCCTTTCGGCCAACCGGGTGGTGTCAATTTATACGTGGTGATTTGCGTCGACGGCGCTTCGATACCGAAACCGTAAGCGGCGGTCGCAAGGCCGGAAGCGAGGAGGGCGCCTACGCCCTTGAGCGCGGAACGGCGATTGATCATGACGGGCGGGTCCAAATGCTGTGCGGCATGGGCGAGCGGTCAGCGGCGGGATGCATCGTCGTCGCTCTCGAACAGGTTGGCTTGCGGCGACGACATACGCGAGGGCGCCGACAGCCCCATGTGCCGATACGCCCGGGGCGTCAGCACACGCCCGCGCGGTGTCCGGCCGATGAAGCCCTGTTGCAACAGATAGGGCTCGACGATTTCTTCGAGCGCGTCGCGCGGTTCGGACAATGCAGCTGAAATCGTCTCGATGCCGACTGGTCCGCCGTCATAGCCCTTGGCGATGATGTTGATGTAACGGTGATCAAGCGCATCGAGGCCCTCACTGTCGACCTCCAGCATCTTCAAAGCATTGTCCGCCACTGCCGCATCGATGGTGGCAGCACCAGCCACCGCCGCAAAATCGCGCACCCGGCGCAGCAGGCGGCCGGCGATGCGTGGCGTCCCCCGGCTGCGACGTGCGATCTCCATCGCGCCTTCTTTGACGATCGGTGCGCCGAGCACGCGGGCGCCGCGCGTGACGATCAGCTCGAGTTCGGCGTGCGTGTAGAAATTCAGCCGGATTGGGATGCCGAACCGGTCGCGCAGCGGGTTCGTCAGCAACCCCGCCCGCGTCGTCGCACCGACGAGCGTGAATTTCGACAGGTCGATGCGCACGGAGCGCGCAGCTGGGCCCTCGCCGATGATAAGATCGAGCTGGAAGTCCTCCATCGCCGGATAGAGAATTTCCTCGATGGCCGGATTGAGGCGATGAATCTCGTCGATGAAAAGCACGTCGCGCTCTTCGAGATTGGTCAGCAGCGCCGCCAGGTCGCCCGCTTTGGCAATCACCGGACCAGACGTCGCACGGAACCCGACGCCCATCTCCTTGGCCATGATCTGCGCCAGTGTCGTCTTGCCAAGGCCCGGAGGTCCCGCGAACAACACATGATCCAGCGCATCTCCGCGCGTTTTCGCGGCCTGGATGAACACTTTGAGGTTGGCGCGCGCCTGTTCCTGCCCGGTGAAGTCGTCGAGCGTTTGCGGCCGGATCGTCGCTTCGAACGCGTCCGCCTCTTTCTTGACGCCCGTGAGCAGCCGATCGTCGGTCATGCGCAGTGGGTGGCGGGATTTGCCAGCGCCGTCAAGGGCCGCCGGTGGCGATGCAACTAAACCAGAGACGATGGAACGAAACTCAGAGCTGTTTGTTGCGAACGTGGGCAAAAAATGAGCGTCAACATACCCAATGGAAAGCGTATGGCCATGGCTGATCAATCCACGCGTGCTGACATGTCACGAGTAGGTGGTGTTACCGAGCGACCGACCGCCAGACGCATAAGCTGGACAGCCATTTTCGGCGGCGTGGTGATTGTCGTCGCGGTGCAACTCGCGCTCAGCTTGTTGGGCGCATCAATTGGTTTCAGCACTGTCAACGTCAATGCGAACACAAGTCCGTCGGCGGCATCTGCAAGCACCGGGGCTGCCGTCTGGTGGTTGATCAGCAGCAGCGTCGCGCTTTTCTGCGGCGGTTATGTTGCGGCGTGGCTGGCGGGTGTGAAGGAGAATTTCGATGGCTGGCTGCATGGTTTGGTCACCTGGGCTGTGGCGACGATCGTTACGTTCTGGTTGCTGACCAGCGCAGTCGGCAGTTTGATTGGTGGTGGATTCACCGCTTTATCAACTGTCGGGTCTGCTGCGGGATCGACCGTCGCTGATGCCGCAAAACCCATTGCGCAGGCGGCTGGGATCACGCCGGATGTCATTCAGCAGCAGGTACAGGGCTATCTGCAGCCGACCAACCCCAATCCGGCGACGATGTCGCCCCAGGATGCTCAAAAGGAGATGGCGAGCAACTTGGTGAAATACGTCGCCGGTGGCGCGGATGCGCCGGCAGCCAAGACGCAGATGGTAGCGATCATGGCCGCTCAGTTGAAGATTTCGCCGGAAGAGGCGACGAAGAGATTCGATGAGAATGAGCTGAAAATAAAAGCCGCCCGGGATCAGGCGGTGCAAAGAGCCAAAGATGCGGCTGACGCCAGCGCGGCAGCAGTGTCAAAGGCGTCTTTGGGTGGCTTCTTTGTCCTGTTGATAGGCGCGTTGGTGGCGGGTTACGCCGGGTCGATGGGGGTTCAAGATCATTCCTATCGCTTCAACCGTGTGATGGCGACGCGCAAGTAATACGTTCATCCGCTGCGCAAAATTATTGGGCTGTCTCCAACGGAGGCCGCCCATTTTTTGTACGGGTGTTGGGGCATGCTCTACCCCTGTTGCTCCGTTTGTCGGCAGTCCGGCACTCCAGGAACTCTGGCACAGGCAGTGGCAGCGGTTGCAGCGCCTACGCCGCGGCCCGTCAATGGCTCGCGACGGCTTTGGGTTGATCGGTGGTTTCCAGCTTCGGGGCCTCAACGTCTTCGCCCGTTGCACTTTCCAGATGATGTTCGATTCGTGCCTGCTCGAGGTCCAACTCGCGCTCGATGCGACGTCTGGCTTCGTCCGAAAGATTCTCGGCCAGATACGCGTCGGAAATTGCTGTCCGTTCAGCGTCCAAGAGGAGCAGTTCCAAGGCGCTCGCATCGGCTACCGGGTTGGCGCGATTAGTGGCGTCCGCCGTGGTCGTCAGGTTCGCAAGGCGGGTTTCCTGAGCCTTTCGCAAAGAGCGCACGACGCCCTCGGGAATTCGTTTCGCTTCGGCGGTGTCGAGCGCGGCCAGCGCCGCATTCACGCCGGCAATCCGGGCGGTCTGCTCGCCTGTCTTGTCGATATCGCGCTCGGCACGTCCGTGTTTGGCAAGGCCCAGCCGGACGATCACCCATGGCAGCGTTGTCCCCAGCCCCAACAGTGTCGTCAGGATCACGCAGAAGGTTACGAACAGAATGAGGTCACGGTCCGGAAAGCCACGATCCCCGATCATGAGTGGGATCGACAATGCTGCGGCAAGGCTCACAACGCCGCGCAACCCGGCGAAACTGATCAGAAACGGGATCTGCCAACGCGGCGGCGGATCGCGCTCTGCGATGCTGTGCCCGAACCGGGGCAGATACGTTGCAGGGAAGACCCACACGAACCGAATGACGACGACCGTGATGCTGACCACTGCACCCGACAGCAGCAGGCGTGGCCAGGAAGAACTGCTGAGCGAGTCCCAGAACTGGCTCGCCTGCAGCCCGGTCAACAAGAACACCAAAGCCTCGATTGTCCACACCACCAGGCCCCAGATGAAGTAGCCCTGCAAGCGTGTGTTCGGCGGGATCAGGATGCGTCCGTTCCACGACACGTAGAGCCCCGTCGTCACGCACGCGATGACGCCCGACCCGCCGAGATTATGTGGCAACCAGAACGCCATGAACGGGGTGGCCAGCGCGATGAGCAACTCCGTTTGCGGCTCGGCTACTTTGAAGCGCACCCACAGCGTCACCCACCCGACGAAAAGTCCGTACGCCAGTTCGCCGACGGAAATCGTTGCAAAACGTAACGCTGCGTCGCCGAATGAGAACTGGCCCGTAGCGACTGCACCCAACGCGATGCTCAGTACGACGAGCGCCGTCGCATCGTTGACGAGGCTTTCGCCTTCGATGATCCATGCCACTCGCTTCGGCAGACCCAGGCGGCGCGCGATCGCCATCGGCGCCACCGCGTCGGGAGGCGATACGATTGCGCCCAACACGAAGCCCGCCGCCCACGACAATCCGAACAGGTAATGTGCGACCGCCGCAACGGCCGAAGCCGTGAATAACACGCAGCCGATGGCCAAGAACAAAATCGGCCGCAGATTGCTCTTGAACCCCGGCCAACTCATGCCGACGCCCGACGAGTAGAGGAGCGGTGGCAGCAGCAACAACAGCACGAGATTCGGATCGAGCGTCAGCGGCGGCAGGAAGAACGACAACAGTACGCCCGCCGTCAGCATCACCAGCGGCGCCGGCAACTGAGCGCGCCGCGAAAGCACGCTGAGTGCTGCGATGAGCAGCGCGAGTGTCAAAACCAACGGAAGCATTTCCTCACGCATGTCGGCTCACCGCTAAAGGTTTCACATTGTTCTGTTTGACGCTAAGGTAACGCCTATCGGCCTATGCACCAATAAAGGCGCGCAATGAGCACTTCGGTTCAGACGTCAGAGCAAACGTCGGCGTCGTCCACCCGCATGTATGTCCGCCAGCCCGGACAAAAACATGCACTAGCTCACATTCCCGGCGAAGACGGTTGGCCGGTGATAGGTAACACGCTCAAACTGCTGCGCGATCCGATCGAGACCGTGAATGGTTTTCATGCCAAATACGGCCCCGTCTATCGCAGCCGCGCCTTCGGCTATCGGTCGGTCTCGTTGCTCGGGCCGGAAGGCAACGAACTCGTACTCTTCGACCGCGACAAGAATTTTTCGTCTGAAGCCGGCTGGGGACCGGTCTTGGACAAGGTCTTTCCGAAGGGCCTCATGTTGATGGATTTCGAGGAGCATCGCCTGCATCGCAAGGCGCTGGGGGTGGCCTTCAAGTCCGGCCCGATGAAATCGTATCACGATGCCCTAAACGACGGTATCTCCAAGCGCATCTCCGAGTGGCACTTAGCAGGCAGTGGCCAAGGTTCCGGCGTTGATTTCGCCTTTTATCCGCACATAAAGCAGTTGACGCTGGATTTGGCCGCGACATCGTTTCTCGGCATCGCACTGGGCGAACAGGCACGCGACGTCAATCGCGCCTTCGTCGATATGGTGGCGGCATCCGTCGGCGTTGTTCGCAAACCGTTGCCCGGCACGCAGATGTGGCGCGGCGTCAATGGCCGCAAAGTCATTTCCGAGTTTTTCGCCAGCGAGATCCCGAAGCGGCGGCAAGGCAACGGCGCCGATCTGTTCTCCGAATTGTGCCGCGCCACCAAGGAAGACGGCGCGCTGCTGACAGTGCAGGAAATCATCGATCACATGAGTTTCCTCATGATGGCAGCTCACGACACGATCACATCCTCGGTCACATCGCTGGTCTATCAGCTTGCCAAAAATCCGGAGTGGCAAGAGAAGCTGCGTGCCGAGATGCTGTCGCTGGGTCTGCCTGCCGGCGCAAACCTGCCCACCGAACGTCTGGGCGATCTGCCACTCGTCGAAATGGCGTTCAAGGAAGCCATGCGCATCGTGCCGCCGGTGCCTGCTATCCCGCGCCGGGCGTTACGCGACTTCACCTTCAAGGGCTTCGATATTCCAGGCGGTACCGGCGTCGGCATCAATCCGCTATTCACCCATCGGATGCCTTCGGTTTGGCCCGATCCCGGTCGCTTCGATCCGCAGCGCTTCACGGACGCCGCCGTGCGCGGCAGGCACAAGTTCGCCTGGGTGCCCTTTGGCGGCGGTGCGCATATGTGCCTGGGCCTGCATTTCGCCTACATGCAAGCCAAGACGTTCTTTTATCATCTGCTGACCACCAGCCACATCAGTGTGCGCGACGGCTACGAACCGAAGTGGCAGATGTGGCCGATACCCAAGCCGACCGACGGATTGCAGATCCAAATCGAACGCCGTCGCTGATTGCGTCCACACTTGTCACAACGGAGCTTGCCGAGTGGTCTTTCTGTCGCCGCGGAATCTGATGTCGCTCGGCAACGTCGCATTTTCCCTGCTGTTGGGAGTGGCGGCGCTCGTGCTGACGTTCGCGTTTTTCCCGTCGTTCACGCTGAGCCTGATGCGTGGCGCCGCCGGCATCAAAGAGCGCGTCGTCTCCGTCACGGGAAACCCGCAATACGAGATCATTGCGCGCACCGTGCTGCACGAGAGCTCGATCCTGCTGATGGGCTTCACGCTGGTCGCGCGCATCGTGCTGAGCTTGCTTGCCTCCATCGTCGGCCGCTTGGCGGGCACATCGCGCGCCTGACGAGTTGGCTGGTTAACCCAGTCTTAGCGTCCGTCGCCTAAACCTGAATGCTGGGCGTTGGCCGATCGCTGACGTGTGATGCATTTCGGTTCGGAGTGACGCCGCGGCGATGGGTCTGTTCGGCCATGACACTGCCAGCGGGCAAGCGGCACGCCATCCGGCCGCAATAGGCCAAGTTGCGCCTGCGAACCCGTTTGGCCGCGCCGTTCGGACAGCGCGTTGGATGGCGGTTCTGACCGCAACCACGACCCTGCTGCTCGGCTTCGCGCTGATCATGACGACGATTGCCGTTCCCAATCCGATGACGCATCGCAAGGCCGAGCCCGCGCCGGTCATCCGCATGCTGGGAGCTGACGGCGCTGTGCTTTACGAGCGCGGTGTCGCCTACGACTACATGCCTATCGATCTCCTGCCCAAGCACGTCATCGACGCAGTCGTCGCTACCGAGGACCACCGCTTTTTTGATCACTGGGGCCTTGATCCCATCGGCTTCGGCCGCGCCATGCTCGCTAACCTGCGCGCCGGCCGCTATGCGCAGGGCGGCTCGACGTTGACGCAGCAACTCGCCAAAAACCTGTTTCTCAGTTCCGACCGCCGGCTCGGCCGCAAGATGGAAGAACTTTATCTCGCGTTCTGGCTCGAGATGCGCTTGTCCAAGAAGGACATCCTCGAACTCTACCTCAATCGCGTTTATTTTGGCGCCGGTGCATATGGCGTCGAAAGTGCCGCCCGCCGCTACTTCAACAAAAGCGCGCGCGACCTGACGGTAATCGAGGCTGCTGTTCTGAGCGGCGTGCTGAAAGCGCCGTCGAAGTTCTCACCCTCGTCGAGCCCGCCTCTCGCGCGGTCTCGCGCACGCGTCGTCGTGCAGAAGATGTTCAAGGCGGGGCTCCTCACCGAAGAGCAGGCCAAGTTGGCGTCGAGCGAGGTCATCGCCTTCCACAATCCTGTTGCCGGCCGTGAAACGACTGGCTTTGAATCCGCCGTCGACTACGTGCTCGAACGCCTGCCGCCGCTCAGCAACGTGACGGCATCCGAGATCGTCATCGAGACGACGATCGACGGGGCCTTGCAACGGCGCGCGCAACAACGTCTGACGACCCTGATCGCCAACGAGGGCTCGGCGAGCCAAGTCAATCAGGGCGCGTTCGTCGTGCTAGATCCCGATGGCGCGATCAAAGCCATGGTCGGCGGCCGCAACTATGCCGAAAGCCAGTTCAATCGTGCCAGCCGCGCACGCCGCCAACCCGGATCGGCCTTCAAACCGTTCGTCTATCTCGCGGCACTCGAACGCGGATTGACGCCAGACAGCACAGTCTATGACTTGCCGCTTTCGGTGAAAGGCTGGAGCCCGCGCAACGAGAACGGCACGTATAAGGGCGCCATGACGCTGCGGCAGGCGCTGACGCAATCGGTCAACTCGGTGGCCGTGCGGCTGCACATCGACTCCGGTGCGCGCCGGACGATCGAGATCGCCAACCGTCTCGGCATCCGCTCGGACCTGCGCGACGGCCCCGCTTTGGCGCTCGGTAGTTCGGAAGTGACGCTGCTCGAAATGACAGGCGCCTACGCCACCTTCGCCAACGGCGGCCAGCAGACCGAACCGCACGTGATCGAACGCGTGAAAACCGGCGGCGGCGTCGTGATTTATCAGCGCCCCGTACGCGTGCCCGCGCGCATTGTCGGCGAGGCGCAGGTGGCGCAAATGAACGACATGCTGAATTCGGCGCTCGTCAACGGGACCGGCCGCCGCGCGGCCCTCGAACGGCATCCGGCTGCTGGCAAGACCGGCACCAGTCAGGATTTCCGCGATGCCTGGTTCGTCGGCTACACCGGCCACTACGTCGGCGGCGCGTGGTTCGGCAACGACAACGGCCAGGCCATGAACCGCATCATGGGTGGCTCGCTCCCGGCACGCCTCTGGCACGATGTGATGGTGGCGGCGCATGAGGGCAAAACAACCCGCGCATTGCCGGGAACGTCCATCCAGACCGCTGCCACAGGCCTGGGATCACCGGCAGCCCCCATGCTACGCAGCGATGCCCAAGCGTCGCCACCGCCGCGCCTCCCCGCCAACCGTATCGACGACGATTTCTTCAGCCGCGCACTGGCCGAGAGCGGCGGCGAAAAACGCTAAGCCGTACACACCCTCCGTCCTGGCCGCGAAGGCGGCCATCCACGACAAAACGCC
>JANLYD010000213.1:0-2792 GCA_031365465.1 Hyphomicrobiaceae bacterium | reverse complement strand
CTGCAAGTGCTGTCCTTGCGGGATCGTCGAGGATCGAATGCTGCCTCCGCGCATCGAGCGCCGTTGACAGGCGGGCTAGGGTTGGCGACGGTGCGCTTCGGCGATCTGAGCCGCGTCTTGCCGCGAGGAAACCGTACACCGTCATGCCATTGACCTGCGCAATCGATTGCGATGTGCATCCACTGACGCCGGTGCCGGCCGATCTGACGCCGTATATGGACGCCTACTGGCGCGAAACGATCGAGGTGCGCGGGCTGGATTTCTGGGAGACGATCGCCTATCCCGCCAACGCACCGCTGACCATCCGCGCCGATTGGCGGACGCAGACGCCGCGTGCCGATAGTAACCCTGAAACGCTGGCGCGAACGCTGCTCGACCCGTATCGATTCGAAATTGCGATCCTTAATTGTCTGTTTCCGGTGCAGTCGTTCCGCGACGGCAACATGGCAGCGGCATTTACGCGTGCCTGCAACGATTGGCTTGCCGACAAATGGCTGGCCAAAGATTCCCGGCTGCGTGGCTCGGTGCAGCTGCCGGTGCAAAACATCGATCTGGCGGTGGCGGAGATCGAGCGGAGAGCTGATGATCCGCGCTTCGTGCAGGTCGTGCTGCAGGTGATGGGCGAGCAGACGCTGGGCAAGCCGCATTTCTGGCCGATCTATGCGGCGGCCGAGAAGCATGGGTTCGCGGTCGCTATTCACGCCGGCTCCAGCTATCACCACCCGGTGACGGGCTCGGGCTGGCCGACGCATTACATCGAGGATTATGCGGCGCAGGCTGCAGGCTTCCATACGCAACTCGGCAGCCTGATCAGCGAAGGCGTGTTCGTGAAGTATCCCAAGCTCAAGGTGGTGCTGACCGAATCCGGTGTCTCGTGGCTGCCGGCGTATATGTGGCGGCTGTCGAAATTCTGGAGGGGCATTCGCAACGAGGTGCCGTGGATCGACCGCGAGCCGTTGGACTACGTGCGCGACAACGTTCGCCTGACGTTGCAGCCGTTCGACGCACCGGGCGACGAAGCGACGACCGCCCGCATCATGGAGCAACTCGGCAGCGACGATCTGCTGCTGTTTTCGACGGACTTTCCGCACTGGCAATTCGACGGGACCGCCATGCTGCCACGGGGCTTGTCAGCGGCGCAGACCCGTAAGATCCTCATCGACAACCCGCGGGCCACCTACGCTCGGCTCGCGGCCACCCGTAAGATCGGAGGCGGTTCATGACGCTCGATGTCCCTCATGCCGGCGGCGACCAGGATGTTCAGTTGGCAACCCGCCCCGACGCTGTCCGCGCCAAGCCCAACCGGCTGGCCATCATCGACGGTGACGTCCATACCGCACCGAACGGGTTGGCCGATCTCGCGCCCTTTATAGAGAAGCGCTGGCTGACGCACCTGCAGACCTATGGCTCGCGGAAGCGTCATGGCTCCAACTACGAGCCGTATCCGAAGTCGGCGCCGCGCGCGATGCGCCGGGATGCGTGGCCTGAAGGCGGTGCCACACCGGGTAGCTGCTTGAAGCTGCTGCAGGCGCAGCATCTCGACCATTACGGCGTCGAAGTCGGCATCATGGGGCCACTGGGCTTGTCGGGGCAGGGCGAAATCAATCTCGATCTGAGTGCGGCGCTGGCGTCTGCGATCAACGACTGGCAGCGCGATGTGATGGCCGCACCCGAGCCGCGTCTCAAGGCATCGATCGTGGTGCCGTTCGAGGACGCGGCGGCGTCGGTGCGCGAGATCGAGCGGCTGGGTGCCGACCGCCGCTTCGCACAGGTGTTCATGCTGACGCGCAGCATGGATCCGCTCGGCGCGCGGCGCTATTGGCCGATCTACGAGGCCGCGCAAGCGTACGACCTGCCGGTGGGCTTTCACGTGTTCGGCGCGGGCGGGCATCCCTACACCGGCGCCGGATGGCCGTCGTATTACATCGAGGAAGGCGCGGGGCATTCGACGTCGTGTCAGACGGTGGTGACGAGCCTCGTCATGGAGGGCGTGTTCGAGCGGTTCCCGAAGCTGCGCACGGTGATGATCGAGGGTGGTTTTGGCTGGTTGCCCGCGCTGACGTGGCGGCTCGACCGCTTGTTCGACCGCATGCGTGACGAGGTTCCGCATCTGAAACGGCGGCCGTCCGAACTCATCCGCGAGCACATCTGGTTGACCACGCAGCCGATGGAGGAGCCCGAATCGCGTGCGCACTTGACCGAGACGATGGAGTGGATCGGCTGGGACAAGCTGCTGTTCGCCAGCGACTACCCGCACTGGGATTTCGACGATCCGTTCCGCGCGTTTCCGGCCAGCATAGGCGACGAGCGCAAACGCCAGATACTCACAACTAACGGCCAAGCGGTCTACAGGCTCGGCTGATGACGCGGCATGTGATTGCAGCCGTGGACGAGATTCCGCCGGGGACGCGTAAGCGTGTGCTGGTGGATGGGCGGCCGGTGCTGGTGCTCAACATCAAGGGCGAATTGTTCGCACTGTCGGATACGTGCCCGCATCGCGGGGCGAGTTTGGCGGGTGGCATTCTGACGGGGCATGTCGTTTCAACCACGCCGGGCGAGTATAGTTATTCCCGTGATGGCGAGATTTTGCGTTGCCCCTGGCACGCCTGGGAATTCGATGTGCGCACGGGACGTTCGTGGTGCGATCCCAAGCGCATGCGGTTGCTGCAGCTCGACATCAGCGTCGAGCCGGGTGCGACCCTCGTGGAAGGGCCCTATCAGGCGACGACGTTTCCAGTCAGCATCGAAGACGACTACATCGTCATCGAGACGCCGGATGGAGACCGTTAACG
>JANLYD010000183.1:0-6089 GCA_031365465.1 Hyphomicrobiaceae bacterium | reverse complement strand
CTCGGCGGCTCGGCGATCCATGCTAAGAACGGCACCATCGACGATGAAGTCGCCACCGAAGCCGAAGCCTTCGCCCGTGCGCGGCAGTTCCTCTCGTATCTGCCGTCGAGCGTGCACGAGTTGCCGCCGCGCGGCGCGACCGCCGACCCGTCCGACCGCCGCGAAGAGAAGCTCCTGAGCGCCGTGCCGCGCGATGCCCGCCAAGTCTACCGTATGCGCCCGATCTTGACGTCGGTGCTCGATGCCGACAGCTGGTTCGAGATCGGCAAAGGTTGGGGCCGTTCTGTGATCACGGGGCTCGGCCGCCTCGACGGCTGGCCAGTCGCCATTATCGCCAGCGATCCCTATCACTACGGAGGCGCGTGGACGGCGGACGCCTGCCGCAAGGCCATCCGCCTCGTCGATTTGGCTGAGACGTTTCATCTGCCCGTCGTGCACTTCGTCGATATCCCCGGCTTCCTGATCGGCACTGAGGCCGAACGCTCCGGCGTGATGCGCTACGGCACCCAGGCACTGACGGCGATCCGCCAATCGAGTGTGCCGTGGTGTGCGATGATGGTGCGCAAGGCGTTCGGCATGGCCGGGCTCAGCCAGCGCAACGGCTCCGACGCATTCGTGCGTTACGCGTGGCCGTCGGCGCAATGGGGTTCGTTACCGATTGCCGGTGGCGTTGACGCGGCCTACCGCGCGGTGATCGAAGCGGCACCCGATCCCGCAGCCAAACGCGCCGAAATCGAAGCGCGGCTGGAGGCGTTTCAAGCGCCTGTTCGCACGGCTGAAGCGTTTGGTGTCGAGGACATCATCGACCCCAGAGAAACACGCCGTCATCTCACGCAGTTTGCCAACATGGCGGCACCTCTACGCGCGGTCGGCCGCCCGAGGTTCGGCTATCGCCCTTGATCCTGTTGCGTTGGGCGCACTGTTTCAATTGCGAGCTGACAGGTGAAGATCCCGGAATATGATCAGCGCAACGAGCGCTTCTCAGATTCCGGGAAAGCGGTGGGCTTCCAGCGGTGTCAATCACTGCGCTTTGACGAGTGACCCGCCATACTGCTTCACCATGCGTTCGATGCAACGTCCGTAGGCCACATTGCAAATTCCGCAGTTGGTCGATGACGAGTTGCCGCGCGATGCGGTGGCGCCGCTTTTGCACGTCGCGTAGGCATCGGTGCAGGCATGACAAAAGCCGGCCATGCGGATGCAGTGCCCTTTGCTTTCGCCGCGTTTCTTGCATTCGGCATCGAACGTGAAATGACAGCGGCGCGACAACGAAGAAATCGACGAGCAGGTACTGGAAGCTGCGATCGTGTCTATGACTTGGCTCTGCGGCAGCTCGCTGCCGACCGCCGAAAGCGATTTTGGCAGACCCAATAGCCCCTGCGCATCCGCCTGCGATGAGCCGAGGAAGAGAAGCGCCAGCAGCGTGAGAGCGGCGGAAATCAATTTGCATGCGCGAAGACTGAACATGATGCGTGCTCCGTTTTGCATTGTTAAAAACAGCAGTGCGCAGAATGATGCAATACGGACCATGCGTTTCGCAAGGGGCTGATCTGAAGCCCGTGACGGGGCGCCGTTGTCTGGCTATAAGCCCTGTTGCGGGTGCGCTGACGTGATCGCACTGATAAGATCGGCTGAGTAGAAAGACGGCACGCATATGGGTTTCCGTAACGGTACGATGTCGAACGCACGGGCGGTAATCGCAGGTGCGGTGCTTGTGCTGATGTCGTCCGTAGGTCCGCTCCACGCTGCCGAACCGACGACTGAACTGCCGGCGGGCGGCCTGACCTATGGCGGTCAGCAAACCTTGGTGACGCGCCAGGAAGACATCGTGCTCGCCGCCGAGCGCGTGCGCGCGACCTACACCATTCAGAATGCCGCGCCAGAATCGCGCAACCATCTGATGGCCTTTGCGCTGCCCGATCTCGACATGCTGGCGCTGGACGGCTCGACGATCGACAACCCCGCATACGACCCGGCCAATCCCCTGAACTACGTCGGGTTCTCCGCCGTCGTCGATGGCCAGCCCGCCGAAACCTATGTGGAAATCCGCGCGCTGGCGGTGGGTCTGATCGACGCCTCGGTCAAGCTGCGCGAACTCGGCATCCCCCTCTATCCATTGCATGCCGATATGGCGGCGCGCCTGCAAGCGTTGCCTGAGGCGGCCCGCAAAGACCTGCTCGAACGGGGGCTGATCCGTGTCTCCGATGGTCAAGCCGAGCCGATGTGGACGCTGAGGACGACGCTGTTCTGGCAGCAGCCGTTCGCTGCTGGGCAGTCGCACAAGATCGAAATCGCCTATCGCCCGATTGTCGGTTCCAGCGTCTGGAACGCCGAGACGAGCGCTATGCTGCAGCAACGTTTTTGCGTCGCGGCAGCCACCATCGAAGATTTAGCGAAGCGCGCGGCTACGCGACCGGCGACGGTGCGCTGGGTGCACTTTCTCGCTGGCGCCGGAGCGATCGCGCGTGGTCCGGCGATCGCCTATAGGCTGGCCATCGAAACCGCGTCGAGCAAGCAATCCGCGCACACCTGCCGACAAGGATTGTCTACCTCAGGCCAGAACGGCAGTCGCGAAACCACCCAATCCGATCTCATCGCCGACGACGAAATCCAGGTGCTGTTTGTGGAGTAGGCGGGTCGCGGACAGTGGTGTGCCGGTGCGGATGCGGGTGGGCATCTGGAGCGCCAGTGGAAAGCGATCTGCTCTGCGGATACGAGGGACTGTCCGCCCCTTGCGGTCCCGGACCGGGCGTCCACACCGCCTTAACCTTCCCACTCCATGCGGCGCGTCGGCCCATGGACGGGTCGGGGTGACGGGTGCTACCACCGAGCGCATTGAACAGATCAAGATCACCAGTCGCACCACCTCATTTTGATATCGTCACAAAGTCAAAACGGGAGGGGTTTGGGGAGCTCGCTCTCCAAACGGGTGATAGGGCGGTAGCCCTATTCGCGCAGCGACTTGGCCGCCCCGGAGCGCCTGCGCACATGACCGCCACTGCCTCCCCTACTGCCGAAGCCGCACCCGCCCATACTCAGGGGTTGGGCGATCAGGACAGTATCTGGTTCAAGCTCACCGCGCTGCAGCGTGGCAACGAGCACAACCCGATGGCGACGCTGATGCAGCTGGCCGAGCGCTATGGCGGTGTGATCCCCGTCAACATGGGCAATCAGCGCGTCGTGTTCGTCACCGAGCCTGAGCATTTC
Source organism: Hyphomicrobiaceae bacterium (assembly GCA_031365465.1). Taxonomy (GTDB): domain Bacteria; phylum Pseudomonadota; class Alphaproteobacteria; order Rhizobiales; family Hyphomicrobiaceae; genus JABFRJ01. The sequence goes on along the minus strand of JANLYD010000183.1, from coordinate 2,882 downwards.
AAGCGCGTGCTGGTGACCAAGGTCGACGACTACATCAAGTATTTTGACGGCCTGAAGCCGATCTTCGGCAAGTCCATGATCACACACGATGGCGCGCTGTGGCAGAAGATCCGCATGCCGCAGCAGCCGGCCTTCCACCCCGATATGTTCGCCGAATACATCCCGTACTTCCTCACCGCGATCCGCTCCAAAATGGACCTGTGGTCTGGCCTCGCCAAATCAGGCGAAAGCTTCGAGATGGTCGAGCAGACGTGGACATTAGCCGCCGACATGATCTGCAAGGCGCTGTTCGATCGTGACATGCCGTTCAATCCGCACGTCGTGTTCAAGTGCGTCAAAACCTACACCGACGTGATGAATCACAAGCAGGTGCGTTTGAAGAAGGTGCACAGCTCCGACGAGTTCGAGGTCACCGAAGAAGACACCGCCAAGGCCATGGAGACGTGGGCCGGTGTGCCGCCGGAAGTGTTTGCAGCCGATCCCCGCGAAGCGCGTGAGCGTACGCTGCTGACGATGATCGAGGCGGCGGTGGCCGATCCGACGATCCCCGAGTTCGATCGCGAGCAAGCCATCGACGAGCTCAAGCAATACCTCTGGGCCGGCACCGAAACGACAGCGCTAACGCTGGCGTGGGCACTCTATCAGGCCTCGAAAAATCCTGATGTCGCCGAGCGCATTCGCCGCGAAGGCGAGCAGGTCTATGGCGATCGCGAACCGACCGCCGCCGATTACGGCGCACTCGCCTACACGCGCGCCGTGATCCAGGAGACGATGCGGCTCTACCCGCCGATCTGGGGCCTGATCCGTGTCGCGACCCAACCGGACGAAATCGGCGGCAAGGAGATCAAGGTCGGCGATCGCGTCGTGCTGTTCGCCTATGGCACGCACCACAGCGCCAAGTATTGGGAAGATCCGGAAAGCTTCAAGCCCGAACGGTTCATGGGCGACGCCGCCAAGAAGCGCAAACCCTACACCTACATTCCCTTCGGCGGCGGCAAGCGTGCCTGCATCGGTGGTGCCATGAGCCAAGTCGAGAACACGTTGGCGATCTCTATTCTGTTGCGCAAGTTCCGGCCGGAGTACGTGGGCGTCGAACCACCCGGTCTCAACGCCACTGTTACGCTGACCCCCAAAGGGGGCCTGCAGTTCAAGGTGCACGAGCTGAGGTAATTGAGGTCCGCAGGAGTCGCGTCCCCAACCGCAGCTGAACGCGGCGGTCACAAATTACTCACATATTTTATGGCATTACGTTGCTGGCACGAAGAGTGCTTCTCCGCTCGGATAGAGCTGCGACCGCCACGGGAGCTTTTGAGGGTAACGCTATGCAACGTCTTGTTCGCCAAGCCTTGGTAGGTGCCATTGTGCTGCTACCCGCAGCCGCCGGCATCGCGTTGATCAAAAGCGGGTCGGGCGAAAGCGTTAACGTCGCGCAGGCTGGCGCGCCTAGTCCGTTTGCCGAGATCGAGGCCCGTCGCGCGCTGCTGGCGCAGCGTATCGAATACGGCCGTCACGCCAAAAAGCTGAACGGCGTCGGCTACATCCCCGCGATCGATAAGCAGCAGAAAAAACACGTTAATCAAAAGCGCGCCGAGGCTCAGGGTTTGACCGAGGCCGTGCGCCGCGAACTGCTTGCCGACATCGACCGCGCCAACGCCGGTATCGACCGGCACATGACGAAGTAGCCCTCGTCTCAAATAATCGGGTCCAGGGCCGGAGGTCCTGGCCGGGAGCGCGAGGGCGGGTAGCCCTCGTCCTGCACCCGCCAGCGTCACTGCCGATTTTTCGCCAGCGCCGCCTCGATTGCCGCGACCACCTTCGGCGCGTCCGGCTCCACCGTCGTTGCGAAGCTGGCGATCAGCTTGCCATCGGCACCAACCAGATACTTGTGAAAATTCCATTTCGGCGCAGCCGACGTGCCGAGCGTCGCCACCGCCCACTTGTAGAACGGATGCGCGCCCTCGCCTTTCACCGCGACCTTTTCGGTCAGCGGGAACGTCACGTTGAAAGCGCCCTGACAGAACGTGGCGATTTCGGCGTTGCTGCCGGGTTCCTGATCGCCGAAGTCGTTGGACGGCACGCCCAGCACGATGAGGCCGCGCTCTTTGTATTTCTCAAAGATCGCTTCGAGACCGGCATACTGCTTAGTAAACCCGCAGAACGATGCCGTGTTAACGACCAACACCACCTTGCCGCGGAATTGCGCGAACGGCAACGGTGTGCTGTCGATGGCCGTGAAGGTGAAATCGAAAGCGGATCCCGTCTGTGGTCCAGCCGCACGCACCTCCGACGCCGCAAACAACATCGGAATGGCACCGAGCGCCGCAAGTATCCGCTTCATGCATTGTCCGCTGCGGCTGCCCGCATCGCTCCTCGATTGGTATGCGGCACCGGGTGATCACACTCCTGGCGCCGCCTCTGTTGTCCGCGATCTCAGGTACGTGCGCCGCAGCGCTCCGGATGCACGAATGCCGATTTATTTCGCCGCCACCGGCACGGCGAGCGGTTTGCCCTTCTCGACCACGTACGTGACAATCAGCTTCGCACCCGTTGCCCCGGTCTTGCCGTCGTGCGGCACGCCGACGGCGATCTGCCAGGACTCGCCGGCTTTCAACGTCTTGTCTGGCTGGCCGTCGACGATCAGCGTCACGTCGCCCTCGAGCAAATAGGCAGATTCTATCCCTGGATGCATGTGACGTCCGATCATGACGTTCGGCACGATGTCGACAGCGGCCATGACAGTTTCCATGTTCGTGCCGGGCACGTCGAACTTCTGGAGCGGCGTGCGCTTTGAGTCCGGAATTGATCGCCAAGGCATGGGGTCTGGGCCGGTCCCAGCCGCTAGCGCTGGTATGTGCCGAGACCTGTGCACGCAAGACAGCAGC
>JANLYD010000171.1:0-11541 GCA_031365465.1 Hyphomicrobiaceae bacterium | reverse complement strand
GCCGCCGGCTTGGCGTTGATCAGGTCCTGCGGCATCACGGTGTCGATATCGACGGAGCTCATGCGCTCCTTGATGGCGCGCTCCATGCGGAGCAGGCCGACGCGATACTGGTTCTCCATCAATTCACCGACCGAGCGGACGCGGCGATTGCCGAGATGATCGATGTCGTCGATCTGACCCTTGCCGTCGCGCAATCCGACCAGCGTCTGAATGACGGCCAGGATGTCTTCCTTGCGCAAGGTGCGCACGGTGTCTTCGGCCTTGAGGTCGAGACGCATGTTCATCTTGACGCGGCCGACCGCCGAGAGGTCGTAGCGCTCGCTGTCGAAGAACAGGCTCTTGAACATCGCCTGTGCGGCTTCACGCGTCGGGGGCTCGCCCGGGCGCATGACCCGGTAGATGTCCATCAGCGCTTCGTCCATGCTGGAATTCTTGTCGACATTGAGCGTGTTGCGAATGAACGCGCCGACCGTGACGTGGTCGATGTCGAGGATCTTGAATTCCTTGATCTTGGCTTCCTGGATGACCTCGATCAACGCTTCGTCGATCTCGGCGCCGGCTTCGCCCCAGATCTGGCCGTTCTCCATGTTGACGAGGTCTTCACCGAGATATTTCCCGGCGAGCTCCTCGGACGTCACCAGGATTTCCTTGAGGCCATCGGCCGCGAGGTCACGGGCGCGCTTCGCGGTGATTTTTTCGCCGCCCTTGGCCACGACTTCGCCTGTCTTCGCGTCCACGATATCGGCAGCGGGTGTGGTGCCGCGAATCTTGTCGGCGACATAAGGGATCTTCCAGCCCTTCTTGGTCTCTTTGACGGGGATGGTGCTGTAGAACGTGTTGAGGATCTCTTCCTCATCGAGGCCGAGCGCATACAGCAGCGACGTCACCGGCAACTTGCGGCGACGATCGATACGGACGTGCACGATGTCCTTGGCGTCGAACTCGAAGTCGAGCCAGGAACCGCGATACGGAATGATGCGTGCGGCGAACAACAGCTTGCCCGACGAATGGGTGCGGCCCTTATCGTGGTCGAAAAACACGCCTGGCGAACGATGCATCTGCGAGACGATGACGCGCTCGGTGCCGTTGATCACGAACGTGCCGTTGAGCGTCATGAAGGGCATGTCGCCCATGTAGACGTCCTGCTCCTTGACGTCCTTGATCGACCGCGAGCCGGTTTCCTCGTTCACGTCGAACACGATCAGGCGCAGCTTCACCTTGAGCGGTGCCGCGTAGGTCATGTCGCGCTGCTGGCATTCTTCGACATCGTACTTGGGCGCATCGAAATCGTAGCGCACGAATTCGAGCGTCGAGCGACCGGCGAAGTCTGAAATCGGGAATACGGACCTGAACACGGACTGCAGGCCCGTGTCGGCGCGGCCACCGGCCGGTTCCTTGACCATCAAGAAGTCATCGTAGGATGCTTTCTGCACCTCGATGAGGTTCGGCATTTCCGCAATTTCGACAATGTGTCCGAACTGCTTGCGGATGCGGTTGCGGCCGTTGAACGTCTGAGCCTTGAGAGATCCCATGTCGGTCCTCGTGTCGCGTGTGTCTGTCGCGTGGCGTGCCCACCGTCGCGCACGGGGGCTGTCACGTTGCGCCTGAAGAGCGTTACCGCTCCGAACATTCCACCGATGCCGGCGCGGCCATCGGTTTCCATCTCGAAATCATCGACGTTCAGCGGGGGCGCTGAACGTCAGACAGCCTGAAACGGCTCGCCGGAAGGCCCACGCCAAGCAGTTTGTCCTGCTGGCAGACCTTCCGGAGAACCGTTGTTTCCGGCGCGGAATGTTTTGTACGATATAGGAAGCACAAAACCTCAGTTCCAGGGGGATGGGCGGCTCGATTGCGCGAGCCGCCCGGCCCGCCGGCAAACCGGCGAGCCTCATGCGTAGGACGCGCTTACTTGACTTCGACAGTCGCGCCTTGATCTTCGAGCTGCTTCTTGAACTTGGCTGCATCGTCCTTGGAGACGCCTTCCTTGACGGCCTTGCCGCCGGCTTCGACGAGATCCTTGGCTTCCTTGAGGCCCAAACCGGTGATGGCGCGGACTTCCTTGATGACGTTGATCTTCTTCTCGCCGCCCGACTTCAGGATGACGGTGAACTCGGTCTGAGCTTCGGCAGCGGGGCCGGCAGCAGCAGCGGGGCCAGCGACGGCGACGGCAGCAGCGGCGGAAACGCCCCACTTCTCTTCGAGCATCTTGGCGAGTTCAGCGGCTTCGAGAACGGTCAGCTTGGAGAGGTCGTCGACGATTTTTGCGAGATCTGACATGTGAAACTTATCCTTAGATTCGAACCTGATGATTGCGATGTGGGGCGTGAGCCCCGGGCTGTTTTATCGTCACTGACCTACCGTCAGGCCGCTTCTTCGGTCTTCGAGGCTTTCGCCTGGATGACGCGAGCAAGCTGGGCGCCTGGCTCGGCGATCGTACGGGCGATCTTGGTGGCGGGTGCATTGAGCAGCCCGATCAATTTCGCACGCAGCTCATCGAGCGACGGCAGTTCGGCTAAAGCTTTGACAGCTGCGAGATCGAGGACGTTCTTGCCCATCGTTCCGCCGAGGATCACGAGCTTGTCGTTATCCTTGGAGTACTTGACGGCGATGCGCGCGGCGGTCACGGGATCCTTCGAGAAGGCGACAACCGTCGGCCCCTTGAACAATTCGATGATGCCAGCTGCGTCCGTATCTTTCAGTGCCAGCTTCGCCAGCCGGTTTTTGGTTACCTTGACCGATCCGCCCGCTTCTTTGACGCGCTTGCGAAACTCGGTCATGTGGGCAACCGTCATGCCGGCGTAGTGGGCGACGACGATCGTACCTGTGTCTTTCAACGAGGTATGAAGCTCATCGATGAGCTCTTTTTTTCCAGCTCTATCCACTCGGCTTACACTCCGATTACGCGGGAAACTTTCCCGCGGGGTTGCACCTTGCTGGTTTGCTTGCGCATCCGACTCCTTAGTCGAGATCCCCGCCTTCGCGGGGAGGCCGGAATGCGCGTGCACTCCGGAAAGCGCGCCCAAACGAGCGCTACAGGAACCTGTCCCGACCGCGCGGGCCGCTTTGCAGCAGACCACCCGGTGCAGACCCAAGAGGCTCGAATCGTGATGAGTTGCCCCATCGTAAAATTCGTCTCTCCCGTCTCATGCTGGCCCCTTAGTTGGGATTAAAGCGGCCCTTGCACACCGTGCGCGGGCTGCAACCAGCAATCTCGGACAGGCTTGGATGCGACGGCGAGCCGCCACATCCGCCATTCCGATACGGCAGCTTTCACCGCCGAACCGAAAATCTCAGTATCAGACGACGGCGCCGTTGGTGACGCTGCCGGCTTCGAGCTTGAGGCCGGGCCCCATGGTCGACGACAACGATACCTTCTTGAGGTAATTGCCCTTGGCACCAGCCGGCTTCGACTTGATCACCGCGTCGACGAACGCCTTTATGTTCTCGACGAGCGCCGTCTCGGTGAAGCTCGCCTTGCCAACGCCAGCGTGGACAATGCCGGCCTTCTCGACGCGGAACTCGACGGCGCCGCCCTTGGCACCCTTGATCGCAGCAGCAACATCCATGGTGACGGTGCCGACGCGCGGATTCGGCATCAGGCCGCGCGGCCCCAGGACCTTACCCAAGCGGCCGACGAGGCCCATCATGTCCGGCGTGGCGATGCAGCGATCGAAATCGATGGTGCCCTTCTGGACGATTTCGACGAGATCTTCTGCACCGACGATATCAGCGCCTGCAGCCCTGGCTTCTTCGGCCTTGGCACCACGTGCGAAGACGGCGACCTTCAGCGTGCGCCCCGTGCCGTTCGGCAGGTTGCAGACGCCGCGCACCATCTGATCGGCATGCTTCGGATCGACGCCGAGGTTCATCGAAATTTCGACGGTTTCGTCAAACTTCGCTTTGGGACGGCTCTTGATCAGCTTGATCGCATCTTCGACGGAGTACGACTTATTGCGATCGACGCCGTCGTAGACCTTCGCCATGCGCTTACCGCCAGCGGTGCGCGTCGCCTTGATCTGCTCTTTGGAAACATTCGCCATCGGGTTAGCCCTCCACAACTTGCAGACCCATCGAGCGGGCGGAACCAGCCATCGTGCGGGTCGCCGACTCGAGATCCTCGGTGTTGAGGTCCTTCATCTTCACTTTTGCCACTTCGCGCACCGCTGACATGGTGATGGTGCCGGCCACTTCGCGGCCCGGCGTCTTGGAGCCGGCCGTAAGATTGGCCGCCTTCTTCAGAAGATAGGACGCGGGCGAGAGGCGCATCTCGAAGGTGAACGAGCGATCGGAATAGACAGTGATCTTCACCGGGATCGGCGCGCCCTGCTCGAGATCCTTCGACTTGGCATTGAAAGATTTGCAGAATTCCATGATGTTGACGCCACGCTGGCCAAGCGCGGGACCGATCGGAGGCGAAGGGTTCGCCTTGCCTGCCGGTACTTGCAGATTGATATAGCCGTCTATCTTCTTCGCCATAGGTCTCCCCTGGGTTACATGGCGCCGGCACACAAACGATGCCGGCCGTGGGTTAGCGGTGATCGGGCGGCGTGCCCTCCCGCGACGTGCATCCGGACCCAACTCGAGCCGCGAATGTTCTTCCAACTGCGCAGCCGGGTCGTTACGCCACGACCCTACCTCCCCTGCCGCAACACAAGCGGCATGGCCGGCCGACTACGTCAGCTTCTGAACCTGTCCAAACTCCAATTCCACCGGCGTCGGCCGACCGAAGATCGACACAGCCACCTTCAAACGAGACCGCTCTTCGTCGATGTCTTCGACGGTGCCGGTGAGCGATTCGAATGGTCCCTCGGCCACTCGCACCTGCTCGCCGATCTCGAACAGCATCGCCGGCTTCGGGTTCTCGACGCCTTCCTTGACGCGATTGAGCATCGCCATCGCTTCGGCATCAGAAATCGGCGTCGCCTTGTTTTCGGCTCCGAGAAAGCCGGTCACTTTCGGCGTGTTCTTGATCAACGAGACCGTGTAGTCGTTCATGTCCATCTTGACGAACACGTAGCCGGGGAACAGACGGCGCTGCGTGTGGATTTTCCGGCCACGCCGCACTTCGACGACATCTTCCGAAGGCACGACGATCTCTTCGAACGCACTTTCCAGACCGGCCATGCGGGCGCGTTCTTTGATGCTTTCGGCAACCTTAGGCTCGAGATTCGAGTAGGCATGCACAATATACCATCGCTTCGCCATCTCTTCCCGTCCCAGGCTTTTCATCGCAGTCCAACATCAACTGGGGCACAGCGACCTTGCGGCGCGCGCCCCTCACATTTCGCGTTACCGGCCGGCGCTCGAGGCGCGACCGAAAACGCTAGCAACTAGAGGCCTAGACCAAGCACAGTGCGGACGACCCAACTGATGGCCTGATCGGCGAGCAGGAAGAATACCGACGCCAGCGCGATCATGACGACAACCATAGCCGTCGTGATCCAGACCTCTTTCCAGGTCGGCCACGTGACTTTGCTGACTTCCTGACGAACTTCTTCGATGAACTGAATGGGGTTCTTCGACATTCAACGTGACCGTTTCTCTACAACAGGGCTCAGCAGCGACAACTGCTGCGTCTCTCAACCTTCAAAGACGCCATCTAAAACACGTCGCCAACACTGCATCTTCAAAGCGAAATCGGCCACCCTGACAAACGGGCATCCCGCAGCCAAGTTGACCTACTACCCACGACACCGCTTTCTTAAACCCGACAGCTCGTAAAACTCATCTGACAGCGATCGTTGGCAGGGGCGACAGGTGTCGAACCTGCAACCTTCGGTTTTGGAGACCGACGCTCTACCAGTTGAGCTACGCCCCTATTCCTATGATCGAAGATGCTTCTCACTTGCGACGGATGTGTTCGAGCGGTGGTGTTAGCCGATTTCGAATGGCTTGTCACATTATTTTATTGACAATGTTCGACAGTTCGCGAGCGGCACGCTGAAGTTCAATCAAACCGCTGATCTGCAATGTTTAAATTTGTTTTTGAATCGTCACGATATGGCCAACTTGAGTATCGGGCGGGGCCGGTTCGACGACCACGGCCGTGCCATATGCCAATACCTCGGTTACGGCCGAGGCGATCTCATTGGCGTCGTAACGCATCGCCACGATGGCGTTTGCGCCCATGTCACGGGCTTGGGCGATCAGCAGGTCGAACGCTTCCTGCCGCGCAGACTCGGCCAACTTGGTGTAGATGGAAATATTGCCACCGCGCAGCATCTGCAGGGATGCGCCGAGATTGCCGACGATCGATCTGGAACGCACGGAAAGTCCACGCGCAAGACCAAGCACTCGCACCACCGAATGTCCCGGCAAATCATTCGTCGTCACAACCAACATCGCAAATCGCCCCCTGCTCCCGTATCTCTAGCGCAACGGACGGCAATTGCCCACGTGCCACGCGCGGATTTGCCTAGGCGATGATGCAGGCCCCAAGTAAGCTGACCGCAGTGGGGTAGAATGGGGCGTCAGATATGATCAAGTTCAGCGTAGCGTCTAAAGTGGCGGCCGGAGTGGGATTGATCGCTGCGGTGGGATTGGCATCTGCAGCGCAAGCGCAAGACCGTTTTGAAGCGAATACGCGGGGCTACTTCGGCGGCTACAGCAGCTTCGGTGGATATTACGATACGTTCGGTGGCTACGGTGGCCAGTACAGTTACGGGTATCGGCGCTACAATCAGGTGTACTCGCCAACCGCGACGTTGCTCGCCATACCAGTTCAAGGGCCATCGGAGGCGCAGGAGTCTTGCGGCTGGCTGAAGCAACAGGCAAAAGCCACGGGATCGCGCAAGTGGCGGGCCCGCTATGCAGCGTGCCGCAGCGGCAATTGACAGCCGAGATCAATTTACGGAACTCTGCCGTCGTGTTCGGCACGGAATTGTGCACCATCGTAGGATAACGCGGGGCGCTTGCCGTCGACCCCGTCGGATCGAGGGCATCGGATGGCGGACGCAACATCACCGGACGCACTGACATCCAAACCTCCCAGCGCACGCGTGGCGTCGGCGCACGCGCAAACCCTGGCGACGCTGCCGTTCGGCGACCGGCAGGATTTCGCCGACGCGGCGCGTGGTTTCATCGCGACACTTCCTGACGCGACGGTGACGCAACCGTCGGGCCGGCCGATCTGGAGCATGGCGCCCTACGCGTTCCAGCGTGACGACACCGCGCCGGCGACCGTCAATCCCAGCCTGTGGCGACAAGCGCAGCTCAATCTCAATCACGGCCTCTTTGAAGTCGTGCCCGGCGTCTACCAGGTGCGCGGTCTCGATATCGCGAACATGACGCTGATCGAGGGCGAGCGTGGCGTCATCGTGGTGGATACGCTGACGTCGGTCGAAGGCGCGCAAGCGGCGCTGAAACTCTATCGGGGGCATCGCGGCGAACGGCCCGTCACGGCAGTGATCTATACCCATACGCATACCGATCATTGGGGCGGATCGCCGGGCGTTCTCACGCTCGATGATGCGGCATCGGGCAAAATCCCGGTCATCGCACCGGACCTGTTCATGCATCATCTGGTGCTCGAGAACGTGACGGGCGGGAACGCAATGTTGCGGCGGGGCATGTATCAGTTCGGCCGCCTGCTGCCGCCGGGACCGCGTGGGCAGGTGGACTGTGGTCTCGGTAAAACGATGGCGGTGGGGACGGTGGGGCTGGTGCCGCCGACGGATCTGATCAAGGCGACCGGCGATACCCGCACTATCGATGGCATCGAATTCCAATTTCAGATGGCGCCGAACTCGGAAGCGCCGGCGGAAATGCATTTCTTCGTGCCGCGCTACAAGCTGCTCTGCTTGGCCGAAAACGCGACGCACAATTTCCACAACCTGCTACCGTTCCGTGGGTCGCAGGTGCGCGATGCGTCGGCATGGTCAGGCTATCTCAGCGAAGCGCTCAATTTGTGGGGCGCCGACGCCGAAGCGCTGGTGGGGCAGCATCACTGGCCGGTGTGGGACAACGCGCGCGTCGTCGCCTACGTGAAGGCGCAGCGCGATCTGTATAAATATGTGCACGATCAAACGGTCCGCCTGATGAACAAGGGGCTGGATGCGGCCGAAATCGCTGAGACGCTGACCTTGCCCGAAAGCATCGACCGGCAGTGGCACACGCGCGGCTACTACGGCACCGTGAAGCACAATGCGAAGGCCATCTATCAGCATTATCTCGGCTGGTACGATGCGAACCCCGCCAATCTCGATCCGCTGCCACGGCAAGACACCGGCGCAAAAATGATTGCTTACATGGGTGGCATCGATGCAGCGGTGGCGCGCGCGCGCGGCGACTTCGAGCGGGGCGAATTCCGCTGGGTGGCGCAGGTGATGAGCCACGCTGTGTTCAGCGATCCCACACATACGCCGGCGCGGGCGCTGCTGGCGGATTCGTTCGAACAGCTCGGCTATCTCAGCGAGAGTTCGACTTGGCGCAACGCGTATCTGTTCGGCGCGCTCGAACTCCGAGACGGCATGCGGAAGATACCGATGCGGCCGGCGATTTCGGCGGAGACGGTGCCAGCGCTGTCCGACGTGCAGATCTTCGATACGTTCGCGACCCGGCTCGATGGTCCGCGCGCGGCGGGCAAGCTCGTGACGCTGGACTGGTCGTTCACCGATGGCGGCACGCGCTATTCGGTGTGGCTCGAGAACGGCGTGCTGCACGCAGAACCAATCGACGCTGCAGCACCGGCAAAGGGCACTGCGGTGAACCGCATCGAGACGTCGCGACGGGCGATCAATGCCATCGTGTGCGGTCAGCAGACGTTCGAGGATGCGATCGGCAGCGGCGCGATCTCGGGGAGCGGCGTCGCTGATTTGCTAGGTATCGTGGCGTTGCTGGAACCGGTGGCGCGGATGTTCGAGATCGTCGAACCGCGACGGGCGGTGTGATCTCGCACACCGTCAGCTACCGAGACGTCGACAACGAGGGCAGGCGGAGAAGGCTAACCCCGGTTGAGCAGTCCCATTTCGAAAGTTTGGCCGGACAGTGTTTCGCAGCGGCCGGTGGCGAGATAGACGGCCAATTGGGCGACATCTGCTTCGGAGCCGGAGTTGGGGCGGGTGACGATGCCCAACACGTCCGGCACGACGGCGTAGAAGCGGATGCCCTGATGGGCCCATGCTTCAGCCTCGGCGCGGGTCATGGCCGACAACGTGGAGCGCACGACCTGCGCGAAGCTGCGCTCGCTCTGCGTGGCTTCTCCGCATAGCGTGGCGACGGTGAGCACGACACCTTCCTTCATCATCAACCGCATCCGGTTCGCGGCAACGCGCGAGGCGAGGCAGGCCTTCAGGAGCACGTCGGAGACGCGTGCCTCGATCTGGTCGTAGCTGGCGTTGGCGGACGGCGCATTGCCGTCCAGCGCGACGACGTTGACGATCATGTCCAAGCCGCCGAATTCGGCGACGGCACTGCGGGCGAAAATCAGGATATCTTCGCTAGACGTCAGCTTGGTCACGTGCACCGACAGTTCGGCGGCATCAGGCGCCAGCGTCTCGGCGAGGGCCTGCGTAACGGGGCTGGCCTCGTCGCACTGCAAAATGACGCGCGCACCGGCCTCCACGAAATCCCGCGCGATATCGATGCCAGTGCGGGACGTGATGCCCGTGATCAGCACGCGCTTGCCCGTCAGCGAGCGGGCGGACGCATCCAGATCCATGCCGAAATCGAACGCACCTGTATCGGAAATCAGCATGGCTTGCTCCTGTGAAACGCAACCGCGACCCTGGCCCCATCCAGCTCGACAGCGCATCTCGATGTGATGCTGCCATCTCGCTCGATTCGTCCTAACGAGACCTTTATGCGACCTCGATTCGGGCAAGGGACGGACCCAATAGCGGCAATGCCCGCCTTACCCCGGGCAGCATTGTGGCACTCTCTGCGCTTGCGAACAAATAGAAAACACCGAGTGCCATCTGCACGTCTGCCGATAGATGTTCGAGGGAATTTCGCGCACCGCATCTAGTGGCAAGAAACGTGTTGCATCCGCGTTGCGATCCAGACGCCAAAGGCTGTAACGGGTTTATGCCGTGGACAATAATTTTGAGTCCGGCAGGGGACGACGCAAAGGCTGGGCCGCGAAACGGAGCGTGTGTCACGAGGAAATGAAGCTGTTGTGACTGGCGCCGTGCAGGCGAAATGCTTATCTCAATCGAGCAATTGCAGGAGTTTGCCATGACACGTCGTTGGTTTTCGTTGGCCGCCTTGGGCGCAGCCGCTTCGGCCGTGGGACTGACGAAATCGCACGCCGCCGGTCCCAAGGAAAAATTTGCGATGACGAAAACGGTCGACGAATGGAAAAAGGCGCTGACGCCTGAGCAGTATTATGTGCTGCGCGATCATGGCACCGAACGCGCCGGAACGAGCCCGCTCGACAAAGTCTATGCGCCCGGCGTGTACAGCTGTGCCGGCTGCGAACAGCCCGTATTCAAATCGCAGACCAAATTCGACAGCGGTACGGGTTGGCCGAGCTTTTTTGCGCCGATCGAGAATGCCGTCGGCACGACCACCGACCGCAGCTTTTTCATGACCCGCACCGAAGTCCATTGCAGCAAATGCGGCGGACACCTCGGCCACGTGTTCGACGACGGGCCGAAGCCCACCGGGCAACGCTATTGCATGAACGGTATCGCGATGACGTTCAAGCCGGATAGCGCGGGCTAAGCGTGCTCCGTCACGGCAGTTGTCGCCCGGGATGCTCACCTCGTTCCACGCGAGTGCGACAGCAGCACCGCCGGCAACGGACGTGTCGGCCACCCTTGCGTCCCCTGCCTGCGCGTTGCACACCCATGCCATGATGTTCGACACCGCGCTCCCTATCGACGACGTGCTGCCTGAGATCGCGCGCGTGTTGGCGCTTAGGACGACGGCGGTGCTGGTCGCGCCACCGGGGGCGGGCAAAACCACGCGACTGCCATTGGCGCTGCTGGATGCACCCTGGCTCGGCGGGCGCAAGATTCTGGTCCTCGAACCTCGGCGTATCGCTGCCAGAGGTGCTGCCGCGCGCATGGCGCAATCGCTGGGCGAGCAAGTCGGTGGCATCGTCGGTTTGCGGGCAAGGCTCGGCACGAAGGTATCCAAGCGCACGGTGATCGAAGTCGTCACCGAGGGCGTGTTCACCCGGATGATTCTCGACGATCCCACGCTCGATGGCATCGCGGCCGTTTTATTCGACGAATTTCACGAGCGCTCGCTCGACGCCGACCTTGGGCTGGCGCTGGCGCGAGATTGCCAGAAGGGCCTTCGAGACGATCTGCGCCTTCTGGTGATGTCGGCGACGCTGGATGGTGCCCGCGTGGCTCGCCTGCTCGACGACTGCCCTGTCGTCGAAAGCGCGGGACGAGCGCACCCGGTCGCAACGCATTACCTCGGACGCAACGGGGGTGTACGACCGGAAGACCAGATGTGCGAGGCGATCCTCCGGGCACTTCGAACCGAAACGGGGTCGGTGCTCGCGTTTCTGCCGGGGCAGGGGGAAATCCGGCGCGTCGCGGAACGAATGTCCGATCGCTTGGCGGATTCAGCTTTTCGCGATGTCGCGGT
>JANLYD010000127.1:0-18375 GCA_031365465.1 Hyphomicrobiaceae bacterium | reverse complement strand
CGTCCCCGTTTCGTTGTCTGTATCTCCTGGCGCAGGGCGCACGCGATAACGACCATGTTGCTGCCTCGACTGCTATGTAAAAGCACGGAATGTGACGGCGTAAATGAAGTAGTAACCACGCTCGGAACAAGATAAGAACTGCGAGCGGAGCAGAACGATGACTAAGGACACTCAACGCAGGTTCAAGATCGACGTGTTCACACCGGACACGTTGCCGATGGCGCGCCTTGCCGAATATATGACGCAATTTGCCAAGTTGCTCGGTGAGCCGGATCGTGTCCACTTCGTCGATGTGGAACGCGGAAGCGCTGTGTTGCGCGCGCGGATCGACGAAGTCGCCGTTCCACAGGTCACACGCCGGCTGTCGGAAGCTGCGCAAGGGCAAGGTGACCCGGTTGCGCTCAAGGCGCTTAAAGACCTTGATGACATGCTCGCGAACGACAATGCCGTCGGACAACTGCTGGACGAAGTCGGAGCCGAGGTGATCGCGTTCGCGGGTCGGAATCGACCGAAGCCGCTGGAGTATGGCCCGTTCCGTGAGGACGGCGTGCTTGAAGGCGTCATCATAAAAGTCGGCGGCGTTGGAGAGCTTTCGCCGGTCTGGCTGCAGGATAATAAGCAGGTCCATAAACACTGCAGCGCCCGACGATCTCTGGCACAAGATCTCGGTAAAAACCTCTACGGCTCGCTCATGCGTGTCACGGGCACTGGTAGTTGGATGCGGCTCACCACCGGCGCGTGGCTCATGAAGTCATTCGTTATCAAGGACTTTGAAGTCCTCGACGATTCCCCGTTGGCCGACGTGATCAAACGCCTTCACGGCGTCGAGGGTGCCGATTGGGGTGACGATCCTCTAGCGGAGCTTGAGCAACTTCGTGGCAGCGAAAGGCTGTCGTCATGATCGTCTTCGACGCCAATTTTCTGATCTACTTTCTCGACCCACGGATCACAGGCGGCGTCGGCAGCAATCCGCGTATCGATCATCTGGTCGCGACGATCCAGAAGTCAGGTGAGCGGATCATCGTTCCAACGCCAGCCCTGAGCGAGCTTCTGGTGGGTGCCGGCGATGCAGCGCCGAAATACCTGGACATAATCACGCGCTCAAAATTCTTCCGTGTCGCTGAGTTCGGCACGCGCGCTGCGGTGGAGGCGGCCGCCCTCACACGCGAGGCGATCGACAAGGGCAACAAGCGTGGTGCCACGCCCGACGCGACCTGGGCCAAAGTAACTTTTGACCGGCAGATCGTTGCTATCGCTCGTGCGGAAGGAGCGACCACGATCTACACGAACGACGATCAACTTGCGAAGCACGCTCGGGCCATCAATATCATTGCGTTCAACCAGGATGAACTACCAGAACCGCCGGTGTCGCCACAGATCGAGATGCTGCTCGAACCAGTTGAGCCGGCGCCGCCGGTGGACGACGACGCGGAATGATCTGAACTCAGTTAGGGACGGTCACCCATTTCAAGCTCGCCTGCCAACGACGCGGTCCTAAGCAGATCGTCCGCTTCGCGCAGTTGCGGACGCTTGCAGAACAATCTGGCTGGACGGTCAGGCTCAAAAACAGACATTCAAACGCTGACACTGCCGCCCCGTCATCCAGCCATCGCCCGCCCCACCGCTTCAGCCACGCGGATGCCGTCGACACCGGCGGAGAGAATGCCACCGGCGTAGCCGGCGCCTTCGCCCGCCGGATAAAGTCCGCGTGTGTTGAGGCTTTGCATGACGTCGTCGCGCTTGATGCGCAACGGCGAGGAGGTGCGCGTCTCGACGCCGGTCATGATGGCATCGGCCATGGAAAACCCGCGCAGTTGGCGTTCGAAAGCGGGCAACGCATCGCGAATGGCCGAGGTGACGTAATCGGGCAGGCACTGGCTCAAGTCGGCTGGCGTCACGCCCGGTTTGTAGGACGGCACAACGGAGCCGAGCGACGTCGAGGCGCGGCCCGCCAGAAAATCGCCGACGCGTTGAGCGGGTGCAAAATAATTGCTGCCACCGGCGACGAATGCGCGTTCTTCCCAGTGTCGCTGGAAGGCGATGCCGGCCATGGCGTCGCCGGGATAATCTTCCGGCGTTATGCCGACGACGATGCCGGCGTTGGCGTTGCGCTCGCGGCGGGAATACTGGCTCATGCCGTTGGTGACGACGCGGCCGGGCTCGCTTGCGGCCGCCACCACCGTACCGCCCGGGCACATGCAGAAGCTATAGACGGAGCGGCCGGTTTTGGAGTGATGCACGATCTTGTAATCGGCTGCGCCGAGTATCTCGTTGCCGGCGAACGTGCCGAAGCGGCAGGTGTCGATGACCGACTGGGGATGTTCGATGCGCACGCCGATGGAGAACGGCTTGGGTTCCAGATAGACGCCGCGCTCGTGCAGCAGCGCGAACGTATCGCGCGCGCTGTGCCCGACGGCCAGCACGACATGCGAGGTGGCGATGCTGCTGCCGTCGGCAAGATGCACGCCGCGCACTTCGCGCGCACCGCTGGCCGTGGTGGCGATGTCGAGATCGACGACCCGAGCGCCGAACCGGTATTCGCCGCCAAGCGCCTCGATTTTGGCGCGCATGCTTTCCACCATCGTCACCAGCCGAAACGTGCCGATATGCGGCTTCGCATCGACGAGTATTTCCGGCGGCGCACCGGCCGCGACGAACTCGGTCAGCACTTTGCGGCCGAGTTGGTGGGGGTCCTTGATGCCGCTCCACAGCTTGCCGTCGGAAAACGTGCCCGCGCCGCCTTCGCCAAACTGCACGTTGCTTTCAGGGTCGAGGATCGACCGACGCCAGAGGCCCCAGGTGTCTTTGGTGCGCTCGCGCACGACTTTGCCGCGCTCGAGGATTATTGGCCGGAACCCCATTTCGGCCAGGATGAGGGCTGCGAATAATCCACACGGACCGGCACCGATGACGACCGGACGCTGCGTTGCTGCGTTCGCGGGCGCGTGGGCAACCGGATGATAGGCGGCGTCCGGCGCGGGGCGAACGCGGGGATCGTCTTTGCGCTCAGCCAGGAGCGCTGCTTCGTCGACCACTTCGACGTCGACTGCGTAAACGAGTTGGATCGCGCTTCTTTTGCGGGCGTCCCAGCCGCGCTTGAAAACCGTACACGACAGCAGCGCCGCCGGAGGTAGCCCTAGGTATGCGGCAACGGCTGCGGGCAATGCCTCGGGCTGATGATCGAGGGGCAGTTTGATTTCAGTCAGGCGCAGCATGTCAATACTCCGTCCGGCGCCTGGTTATGGCGCAAGGATCGGGCCTTTTACCGTAAAAGCGCAGCAGGGGACAGGCACCTGAACCGCGCACTCGGCGCGGCATCTAAACAAGCATCCCTCGACGCCGTTCAGGTGCCTGCCCCAAGGAACGTCCCCAAGGAACGTGCGATCAGGCGACCGGGCGCGCGAACATTTTCTGCAGCATGCCGACGATGATTGTCATGACACCACCGCCCGCGCCGCCGCCGAGGATCTGGCCGAGCAGCGCGGCGCCATCGGGATCGACCCCACCGGTAACCGGCATCGGCATGCCCAGCAGATTGCCCAGCACGAGACTGCCCACGCCGCCGCCGATCAGACCGGCCAACGAGTTGCCGAGCGAGCCGAGATTGAAATTTTTGAGAACGCCACCGACGAGATTGCCGCCGGCAGCCCCGCTGAAGAACGGCAGCAACAATGAAATCAGGTCCATAGGCCCCACCTTTGTCGTTTCCCTCCGGACAGCCCGGAAGTGTTCCAGAACAGTGCCGCGTTTCCCGCCGCGCACTGGTCGTCAGGTGATTTAGGGCATATTCACCAGCTCTGCCAAGTCCGTAGGCCTGGGAGGAGCGCAACCGACGTCCCTTTCCTCGTCGAGGGTTAACCGGCGCATCAGACTTTGCCGCGCGCCATGGCGTGATATTCGGCGTTCGGACGCATCTCGGTCGCCGCAGCTAAACGATTGGACATGTTGTAGAAAGCAGCCGTCGCGGCGATGTCCCAAATGTCGCGATCGGAATAGCCTGACTTCCGCAACGTTTCGCGATCGGTCTCCTCCATCTTGGCCGGATGCTCGGTGAGTTTGACGGCGAAGTCGAGCATGGCTTTCTGCTTCGGCGGCAGGTTGGCGGCGCGGTAGTTCTGCACCATCAGTTCGCCCATGACCGGATCCTTGGCGCGTTGCCGAACGGCGGCCCCGTGCGCGGTCAGGCAATAATGGCAATGGTTGACGGCACTGACGACAACCGCGATCATTTCCCGCTCGAGCTTTGAGATGCCGCTGTCGGCCAGCATCAGGTCGTCGACCATGTCGATGAACGCCTGCAACTTGACGGGATCGAAGGCGTAGGCGCGGAGCACGTTCGGCACGAAGCCCAATTTCTCCTGGCACTTGTCGAAATAGGCCTGCAATTCCGGCGTCAACTTGCCTGAGGCGGGAATGTCGAGAGCGGTGGGCGCGGCTGATGTGGTCATGGGCGGTCTCCCGGGCGCGTGAGGGTTCAGGGCGTATCGTAGGCTAGATCGCGCGCGATTTATACCGGTCTGAATGCGTGGGCAGTCTCGCTCCCACCGCGCGGCGTGCCCGCGCCAGGCCCCCATATGCGGTTGGTGCGTTGCCATGCGTTGGCCGCATCGGACGCGTAGGGGTGAGACGCAAGCGGATTGGATAGCGGAGCGGGCATGCCGGGAACCGATCATAAGGGCCAGTTGGTCCACCGCCGAGGTGTCGTGACCGGTCTGTTGGCCGCACCGATGGCTGGTGCGCTTGGGCCGGCGCACGCTCAGTCCGACCTTGGGACTTCGGCGGTGCGTGCAACCGAACAAGCCGCTGTCAAAGCCGCGACACGAGTTCCGATGCAGCCTCGGGTCGTGACAGGCGCGACGGTCGCTGGGGCAACAGGCTGGCGTCAGTTCGCAGCGCTGCGGGTGGGGCTCATCACCAACCAGACCGGCCGCGCCGGTGAGATGCATCTTGTCGACAGCTTGGCCGCCAGCCCCGGAGTGCGATTGACGGCACTGTTCGGCCCGGAGCACGGGGTGCGCGGCACGGTCGAAGCCGGCGCGAAAATCGGCAACGTCCGCGACGCCGTCACGGGCGTCCCGCAATACAGTCTTTACGGCGCCACGCGAAAGCCGACGCCGGAAATGTTGCGGGGACTGGACGTCGTGATCTTCGACATCCAGGACGTCGGCGTGCGGTCGTATACCTACATCTCGACCATGGGACTGGCCATGCAGGCGACGGCGGCGGCTGGCATCCCGTTCGTGGTGCTGGACCGGCCGAACCCGCTCGGCGGCTCGACCATCGCAGGCTTCACACTGGAGCCCGCGCACCGCTCGTTCGTCGGGCAGTATCCGATACCTATCACCCACGGCATGACGGTGGGCGAACTCGCGACCATGATCAAGGGCGAGCATTGGTTGCCCGGATTGCAAACGCTGCGGCTGTCGGTCGTTCGCTGCACCGGCTGGTCACGCGCGATGTTGTGGCCCGACACCGGCCTGCGCTGGATCGCGACAAGCCCCAACATTCCAACGTTTGCCTCGGCGCTGACCTATCCGGGTATCGGCATGGTCGGCAACACGCGGGTCAACGAGGGCTGCGGCACGCCTGCACCATTCACGCAGTTCGGCGCGCCCTGGCTCGCGCCGGCGCAAACCGCGGCAACGCTGAATGCGGCGGAACTTCCAGGTGTGCGCTTCGTGGCCGCCACCTACACGCCGCTCGCCATCCCCCACGTCGCGCCAAATCCCCAATACCAGGGCCAAGGCGTCGGCGGCGTCCGCATTCAGGTGACGGACCCCGCCCGGTACAGGCCCGTCGATGTCGGGGTGCACGTGCTCGCGGTGTTGCAGCGTCAGGCGCGGGTGCGCGGGCTCGACCTGTTCGGTGCGCTGCCGATGTTCCACGCCATCGCCGGCACGCGACGCTTGCATCAGATGATCACCGCCGGCGCATCGGGCCACGAGATCGTCGCCGCCTGGACCGGCGACGTCGACGCGTTCCGCCGCCGCCGCGAAAAATATCTGCTGTATTGAGCGGGAGGCTGCTGGCGTGCAGAATCGAATAGCGCTGCAATCGCGTCAGATCTCGAGTTCACCATCCATCAGGCGGATGGCGTTGCCGCCGATGCGAACTGTTTCGAGCTTGCCCTGCTTCACCACCATCGACAGTTCGATGAAGCTCGGCCGGCCCATTTCAAATCCCTGCTCGATGATTTTTTTGTGCGTGCCGTCGCGAGGGCTGTCGAAGCGCTGCGTCACGGCCGCGAATGCGGCAGCAGCCGACCCGGTCGCTGGATCCTCGTTGACGCCCAGATTGGGCGCGAACATGCGCGCATGAAAATTGGACGTCGCATGCACGGTCTCGCGACAATACAGATAGGCTGCATGCGACGCGCCGAAGGCACTTCCCCAATGCGCCATGTGCACCGAAGCTCGCGCGATGGCGTCGAGTGTCTGCACCGGCACGAACACGAACGGCAGACCGGCCGTGTAGGCGCTCGGCCGATGATTTTCGAGCCCGATCTCGCTCGGGATCAGCCCGAGCGCTGCCGCCAGCAGATCGACCGGCGGTACTCCCGCGCTCGGTTCGGGCAACTTGGGCGCATCGAATTCGGCATGCGCCGCGCCACCCGGCCGCTGCCTGACGCCGACGCGGACGGTGCCGATATTCTCCTCGAGAACGATCAGCGCATCGCGCTCGCCATTCGTCTCGGGCGAGCGCAATTCGGCGAGCAACGCGGCAACCCCGACCGTCGGATGGCCCGCAAACGGAACCTCGCCGCCGGGCGTGAAAATGCGGACGCGGGCCGTGTGCGCGGGCTTCGCCGAGGCCATCACGAACACGGTCTCGCTGAGATTGAACTCGCGCGCGATCTTCAGCATGGCCGGCATATCCAGCGCATCGGCGTCCAAAACGACGGCAAGCGGATTGCCGCTGAAGCGCTCGTTGGTGAACACGTCGAGAGTGTGAAATTTCAAGCGCATGAGTGAGTCCCCGATCGCGCTCGGCAGCGCGAAAATACATCGCCGCGCTTAGAAGCGCAGAGATCCGCTGCCGCGCGAACACGCGGATGTTGCGCTGGACCATGCCGCAAAGCAGCGGCAAATCCAAGCGATAGCAGCGCCGGGATCACCACGGTCCGCGCCGGCTCAATCAATCGTGTAGACCCAATTGTGCGGGTCGGGTGCAACGCCGCGCTGGATGTCGACCAGCCGCTGCTTGAGCCGCATGGTGATCTGACCGGGCCCACCGGCACCCATTTTGAACTCGCCTTGCGGACTGGCGACTTTGCCGATCGGCGTCACCACCGCAGCCGTCCCGCACGCGAACGCTTCGGTCAGCCGGCCACTCTGCGCGTCGTCGCGCCACTGGTCGATCGAGTATGGCTCCTCGCGCACCGTCAGTCCCTCGGCACGCGCGAGCGTCATCACGCTTTCGCGCGTGATGCCCGGCAGAATCGTTCCGCTCAACGGCGGCGTCTGCAGCGTGCCGTCCTTGAACACGAGGAACACGTTCATGCCGCCGAGTTCTTCCACCCACTTGTGCTCGGTCGCATCCAGGAACACGACCTGATCGCAGCCGTTTTTGGTGGCCTCGGCGCTGGACACGAGGCTCGAAGCATAGTTGCCCCCGCACTTGGCAGCGCCGGTGCCGCCGGGAGCCGCCCTCGTATAGTCCTGCGACACCCAGATCGAAACCGCCGGCGACCCACCCTTGAAGTAGGCGCCGACCGGGGAAAGAATGACGAGATAGAGATATTCGGTTGCCGGCCGCACGCCCAGAAACGCTTCGCTCGCGAACATGAAAGGCCGGATGTAAAGCGAGCCGCCGTCGACGGTGGGGAACCAGTCGCGATCGATCTTGACGACCTCGTTGATCGACTTGACGAACAGATCAGCCGGCAGCTCAGGCATCGCCAAGCGGCGCGCCGACTGTTGGAACCGCCGCGCATTGGCGTCCGGGCGGAACATCACCATACGCCCGTCGGCTAACCGATAGGCTTTCAGGCCCTCGAAGATTTCCTGCGCGTAGTGCAGCACGGCCGACGCGGGATCGAGCATCAGCGGCTTGCGCTGAGTGATCTCGGCGCTGTGCCAGCCCTTGCCTTCTGTGTAGCGGATAACGGCCATGTGGTCGGTGAACACCCGCCCAAAACCGGGATCAGCCAGCACCTTGGTACGCTCGGCCGTAGCCAGGGGCGCCGCACTCCGATGGATTGCGAACGCTGCAGACGATGATTGGCTCGTAGCGCTATGTGTCATGAAGTCCCCATCGGTTCGTATGCGGACTCTCGTCGGGAGACGAGACTGCGCTGAGCGAAACCCCGGTAAAAGGCTTGCATCAACTTACAATTGGCGCGAAATAAGTCAACATGGCTGACATAATTACCAAGCATCGGCGCGCGTCCCCCGCGACTGCAGCGCCGGACACCAAGGCACCGGCCGAAACGGCTGTGGCCGGCCCCGTCGCCTCCGAGATGCTGCGCTCTGCGGGCGACGCCGGGTTGCTGCCGCTGGTCGAGATGCTGTTCTTCGCCTATCGCGATTTTACCGGCGAAGCCGACGCGGCGTTGTCGGCGTATGGGCTTGGACGCGCCCATCATCGCGTTCTGCACTTCGTCAATCGCAATCCAGGCATTCGCGTCGCGGATTTGCTCGAACTGCTCAAGATTACCAAACAGAGCCTCGGCCGTGTGCTGCGCAAGCTCGTCGCCGATGGCTGGGTGGAGCAGGCGCCGGGTCCCGACGATCGACGCGAACGGCGGCTGTCGTTGACGGCGCAGGGCATGGCGTTGGCCGCAGAACTGGCGGAGCTGCAGACGCGGCGTATCGGCGTCGCCCTGGCCGAGATCGGTGCGGGCGGCGGCGCCGGCACTGTGCAACGGCATATTCACGATTTTTTATTTGCCATGATTTCGCAAGGCGAACGTGCAACGGTCCAGGCCGTGGTCGCCGGGCCAACTCTGCCCGACGGCACGCCGAAGCGTTTGAAATAGGAGCCGAGCCAATGCCGCTGACGTCGAGTGGACGCAAGCTCGAGCCCTTGCCCGACGACGCGCCGCACATTCTCGTTGTCGACGACGATTTTCGTATTCGCGATTTGCTGTCGCGTTACCTCCAGGAACACGGGTTTCGGGTAACGCCGACCGCAGACGCGATCACCGCGCGCGCAGCCATGCGTGGGCTCGCCTTCGATCTTGTCATTCTCGACGTGATGATGCCGGGCGAGAGCGGCATCTCGCTGGCCCGTGATCTCAAGAAATGTTCGACCATCCCCATCTGCATGCTGACCGCGCGCGCGGAGGCCGAGAACCGCATCGAAGGGCTCGAAATCGGCGTCGAAGATTATGTCACCAAGCCGTTCGAGCCGCGCGAATTGCTGTTGCGGCTGAAAAACATTCTGCGTCGCGGCACCGTACCGGCCGCCAGCCGTGACGAGGTGCGCATGGGCGATTACACGTTCTCTATCGGCCGTGGTGAGTTGAACCGTGGGGCTGAGTCCATCAAGCTCACCGAACGCGAACGCGATCTATTGCGGCAGTTCGCCCAGCGGCCGGGGCTACCCGTGGCGCGCCACGAATTGGCGCCCGACGAATCGACCGGCAGCGAACGGGCCATCGACGTGCAGATCAATCGTCTGAGGCGGAAGATCGAAACCGATCCATCCAACCCGGTCTATCTGCAAACGGTGCGCGGCAAGGGCTATATTCTTTACACCGACTGAGGCGTGCCATCGCGATTGACCAACACAGACACGTGAGCGCCCCACCGGAGGGCAGGCCGCCCGCCGCGAACATGCGCGCGTGCGCCTCTTATCTGCGGGGGTCGGCGGGCCTCGCGTGGACGCACGTGCGCCGCATGTCCGAGCCGTTCAATCAGCTCGCACTACAGGTTTTGCCGAAGGGCTTGTATGCCCGCGCCCTGTTGATCATTCTCGTGCCCATCGTGTTGCTGCAGAGCGTGCTGGCGTTCGTGTTTCTCGAGCGCCACTGGAACCAAGTGACACGGCGCTTGTCGGAGGCCACCGCGCGCGACATCGCAGCTGTCGTCGAACTCTATGAAACGTCCGAATTCGGCACCGATCTCAGCAAGCTCATCGATTTCGCCCAAAACAAACTCGCTCTGACCTCACTGCAGGTGCTGCCCCCCGGTGATCTTCCCTCGAAGGAACCGCGACCGTTTCTCGGCCTGCTCGACCGTGCCCTCTCAGAAGAGATCCGCAATCAGGTCAAGCGCGAGGCTTGGATCGATACCGTCGGGCAGTCGAGCCAGGTGGAAATCCGCATCAAACTCGATCGCGCGACGCTTCGCTTCGTCGCCCCGCGCGGCCAGATCTATGCCTCCAACAGCCATATCTTCCTCGTGTGGATGGTCGGCACGTCGCTGGTGCTGGTGTCGGCGGCGGTGGTGTTGTTGCGCAATCAGATCAGGCCAATTCTGCGTTTAGCTGAAGCCGCCGACAGCTTCGGCAAGGGGCGTGGCTTTCCCGAGGACTTCAGGCCGCGTGGTGCGCGCGAGGTGCGGCAGGCGGCGTTGGCGTTCGTGGAGA
The DNA here is from genome assembly GCA_031365465.1 of Hyphomicrobiaceae bacterium. Taxonomy (GTDB): domain Bacteria; phylum Pseudomonadota; class Alphaproteobacteria; order Rhizobiales; family Hyphomicrobiaceae; genus JABFRJ01. Next base: position 7,845 of record JANLYD010000127.1, on the reverse strand, counting down.
TGCGTGATCGCATCACCCAACACGTCGAACAGCGCACGACGATGCTCGCCGGCGTCAGCCACGACCTGCGCACCGTGTTGACGCGCTTCAAGCTCGAGTTGGCGTTGTTGGGCGACACGCCGGATATCGCAGCCCTCAAAGTCGACGTGAACGAGATGCAGCATATGCTCGAAGACTATCTTGCATTTGCGCGCGGCGACGGCGGCGAGGTCGCGTCCGTCACCAATGTCCGCGAACTGCTCGAAGAAGTGCACGAAGACGCCTTACACTACGGGCCGGAAATCGTGCTGGAAGCCGGCCGTCGCCGCCGCGATCTGATGGTGCCGCTGAAGCGTCAGGCGCTGAAGCGAGCGCTGCTCAACCTCGTCTCCAACGCCGCGCGTTTTGGCGACATGGTGGTGTTGCGTGCGACAGCCGATCGCGCCTGGCTGTCGATCGATGTCGAAGATGATGGGCCGGGCATTCCAGCAGCCGAACGGGCCAACGTGTTTCGCGCTTTCTACCGGCTCGATCACGCCCGCAATCAGGACAAGGGCAATACCGGGCTGGGCTTGGCGATCGCCCGCGACATCGCCCGCAGCCACGGCGGCGACATCCTACTCGAGGAAAGCGTGCTCGGCGGGTTGAAGGCGACCATCCGCCTGCCGGTATAAGGCCCGGCCAATAATCCACGGTCCATATTGGCGCATATATAAACGAATTATTAAGCGTGGTATTTTCAATTGTTCCGGAAGTTTACTGTATTCGCTGGTCGAGATCGACGAATGGATGAATATCCATTATATATACCTGGAAGTTAAGTGACGACGTGCCGGGCGATGAAGGGGCGTAAAACATGACAAAACCGCCGCAATCCGAATCAAAAAATACCAGTTTATGGGCTGTTGCCGGCATGACGTTTTGCTTTGTCGCCGCTTCGGTGATGCTGATATCTGGTTTGGCGCATCAATCGCACGCTCCGATCGGCGCCGATAATGTGCACGCCGCCGTCGCAGTCCATCGTTAACGTTGCAGCATATACATCAGTCGGGCCGTCGAAATAAAAACGTCGATAATCGAACAAGACCTTAAGAATTTGTTGACACATTCGTTTGTTTGCGATTAAAAACTACACAGACTACAGCGCACTGCGGCCTCCGTTCCTCTCCCAGGACGGGGGCCGGGCTGTTTCTGGGCCATCCCTCGACAATTGCTCTTCGCACTGCACACGCGTGCGCATCACCCCGGCGCGGGATGACGCAGCGTGCCAGTGCGGCTCAGTTCGTCGAACCGAAGTCCATTTTAAAACCGTGCTCGGTTTCAAGGATCTTGATCGCCTTCATGACGTCGGCGTCGTTGAGTTCGATGAACGGCGGCCTGAGCTTTGCCCAGCCCGGATCGTTGCGGTAGTGCGCCACGATCGCCTTGATGAACGGGATCATATTCAGCGACTGGAACACCTTGCGCACGCCGCCGATGCGCGCCTGCAACGCGTCCGCATCGGCCGATTGCCAATGCTGATAGACCGAGTAAAGCGCCGCCGGATTGACGTTGGCCGACGCCGAGATCGTACCCGCCGATCCCGCGCGCAGGCCGTCGAGTAGAAAGGCCTCCGAGCCCGGAAAGATCTCCAGATCTGGGAAGGCGTCGAGGATCGACTTCGTGTTGGCCCAGTCGCCGGACGAATCTTTCAGCCCGACGATCGTTTCCGGATAGGCCTTCTTGAGCCGCTCGATCAACGACAGCGTGAAGCCGACCTGCGCGATGGGCGGGATATGATAGAGATAAACCTTGAGCCGGTCGTCGCCCACCGCCTCGATCACCTCGCTGAAGTAGCGATACAAGCCCTCCTCGCTCGGCCCCTTGTAGTAGAACGGCGGCAGCATCAGGCAGCCCCCGCACTCGAGTTCGACCGCGTGCTGGGTCAGCGTGATCGCATCGGTGAGTGCGCACATGCCGGTGCCCGGCAGCAGCTTAGCCGGATCAAGCCCGCCATCGACCAGTTCCTCCAGCAACTCCATGCGCTCTTCGAGGCCCAGCGAGTTGGCTTCGCTCGTCGTGCCGAAGGGGGCGAGCCCCGTGCATCCGTTCGCCATCAACCACTGAGCGTGCGTGATGAAACGATCGGGATCCGGTGCGCCGTCCTCGCCGAATGGCGTGATCAAGGGCGCGATGACGCCGGAGAAGTTGCGTTTGATCGTGGCAGGCATGTTTGATGTCCTCGAGTACGTTTCTGCGATCGACGGCCAGCATTATGCAGGCATCGGAATGGCCGGCTGCTTGATGGGAATGTGATAGCCGCGCTGCACTGCCGGGCGGTTGGCGATGTCGACGTACCAGCGCTGCACGTGGGCGAATTCGTTCAGGTCGATGCCCTGCCATTCAAAGCGCGAGATCCACGGCCAGATGCTCATGTCCGCGATGGTGTATTCGCCGGCCACGTAGGGCGCTTCGGCGAGGCGGCGGTCGAGCACGCCATACAGCCGTCGGGCCTCCTTGATGAAGCGCTCCTCGGCATAGGGTGCCTTGCCCGGATTGTATTTGGCGAAGTGATGCACTTGACCCAACATCGGCCCCGCGCCGCCCATCTGCCACATCAGCCACTGCACGGCCTGCCAGCGCGCGGTCGGCTCGGTGGACAGAAATTTACCGGTCTTGTCGGCGAGGTACATGAGGATCGCACCGGACTCGAACAGTTTGAGTCCGGTGTCGCGGTCGACGATGGCGGGGATGCGATTGTTGGGCGCAATCTTCAGGAATTCGGGCTTGAACTGTTCGTCCTTGCCGATGTCGACGGGATGGGCGGCATACGCCAACCCGCATTCCTCCAGCATGATCGAAACCTTGCGGCCGTTCGGCGTCGACCAAGTGTAGAGATCGATCATGAAAGCTCCGAGTGAGAGTGGAAGGTGACGATGGTAAGCGTCCGAGGCTTGCTAGGCCGGACCTTAAGGGAGCCTGCCGACGGCGGCAACATCTTGGCGCGGCGGTGCCTACATCACCCGCACCGCCAGCACCCAGGCGGTCACGAAGATCGGCGACAGCGCAGTTGAGATCACGACGGCTGCCGAGATGAACTCCGGCTCGGTCTTGTATTCGGCGGCGAAGATCGTCAGCAGCACCCCAACCGGCGTCGCCGCAGCCACCACGAGCACGTTGGTGATGTCGCGCGAAAATCCGAACGCATGGCAGATCGCCCACGCCAACATCGGTGCCACTAGAAATCGCAGCGTCAGCATCAGCACCTGCGGCAGCACTTCGATCCGCGACAGTTTGCTGTCGGCCACCTGTGCGCCGAGCGTGTAGAGCGCGAGGGGCGTGAAGATGGCACCCAGCAATTGCATGGGCTGCGTCACCACCGGCGGCAGGTCGATATCCAGTCCGCGCAGCGCCAGCCCGAGCGCCACCGACGGCATCAACGGCGTCGAGAACGCCGATTTGAGCTTGCCGAGGCGGCTCGCGCTGGACGGCGCCAGCAACGCCACGCCCACCGTGCAGATCAGGATCGTGACGACAGCCGTCATAACCGACATGTAGATGACCGAACTCGCGCCGAACGCGAGTTGCGCCACGGGAATGCCGAAGAACCCGACGTTGGCATAGCCGCTGCCCAGCCCCATCATAGGGCCGAGGCTCGATCGCTGGCGGAACAGCGCCGCCGTCAGCCAACCAATGGGTATCAGCAGCGAGAACAGCAGGAAGCCTGCGCCTAGCACGGGCCAAAGAGCCGACAACGGTATTTTGGCCGTCGCCAGGAAGTGCACCAGGAATGCCGGCATCACGACATAGACTTGGATCCGGTTGAGCGTGCCGATGTCGAGCTTGAGGCGTCCCTGCAGCGTGTAGCCGAGAACCGCCAGCGTGATGATCGGCAAGGTCACCTTGGTCAGGATATCGAGAAACAAATCCATTGGCGCAAACGGGTCCATGCAGGCGTCGACCATATGTGCGCTCTGCCGAGGCGGCAGCGCTGCAGCGCACGAGGGTCGACGGAGAAAGTCGACGCTCTTGTGGGCCAATTGGCCTAGGCTGCCAAGCCTGACGGCTACGGCCCTCGAATACACACCGATCACAAGCGCGAATGGTAAATGCGCCACAGTTTTGCCACGAGTCGAAGCGAGCATCTGGCATGCTGGGGCAGGGTTCGATGGATCGAGGTCGCTGCGCGGTATCGCTGCTGCTGCACCCGCTCTCTGGAGCTCCGTCTTCACCTCCGGACGTGAGTTCTGGAAGAAGCGTCGATCCGATCCGAGGATCCTGCCCCAGTTGCCTCCAACGACAAAACAAGAATTATAAATTCGGCCGATCAGCATACGGCCGCGGTAGGCGGCGTGCGGTCTCGCTTCGCGACCCGCGCGCAATAGCCCCATTGGTCATGTGGGGGCGAGCAGGTCTGGGGTGGCGCGACCGGCCTGAGTCAGGCTATGGCAAAGCCCGACCGTGCAAGGCGACGCACAAATCTAAGAGGATGCCCGATGCCAAGTTCGAAAGACGCGATCGTTGAATCGCTCGTCGCAAGTTTCGCTGCCGCCAAAAAAGGCACCAAGCCCTATCCGCACTGGTTCCTCGACAACTGCGTGCCGGCTGACGTGGTATCTGATGTGCTGGCGCTGCCGTTCCCCGCGCCCGCACTCGGCGGCGTTTCCGGCAAGCGTGAGGTGCACAACGCCACCCGCCGTTATTTCGATGCCGAGAACATGGAGAAATTCCCTGTCTGTAACGCCGTCAACGCGGCACTGCAGGACAAGCGCGTCACCAGCGCGATCGAAAAAACGTTCGAGACGAAACTCGGCGGCACCTATCTGCGCGTCGAGTTCGCGCAGGATACCAACGGTTTTTGGCTCGAGCCTCACACCGATCTCGGCGTCAAGGCGTTCACGTTTCTGCTGTACACCTCGACCGATGCCCAGCACTCCGAACTCGGCACCGACATCTACGACGCGGAAAAGAAACATGTCGGCCGCTCGCCGTTCAAGTCGAACAGCGCCATGATCTTTGTGCCGGGAAGCGACACCTATCACGGTTTCGAGGCGCGCCAGATCGACGGCGTGCGCAAGTCGCTGGTCATCAACTACGTCACCAACGACTGGCGCGCGCGCGAGCAGCTAGCTTACCCGCAGACACCGATTGCCTGACGCGTGGACGCGATGATGACCGCGGCAAACGATCCGACGCTGGTGCGCACCACAGAAGCGCTGCGCGCCGCATTGGCGAAGCCGCTGTCGGCTGGCCTGTATCTGGTCGCAACGCCTATCGGCAATCTCGGTGACATGACGCTGCGGGGCATCGCCACTCTCGCCGCCGCCGATACGATCTACTGCGAAGATACGCGTCACAGCCGCACGCTGGCAACGCACTTCGGCTTCGCCGCACCCATGAAGCCCTATCACGAGCACAATGGCGAAGCGCAGCGGCCGCATATCCTGGCGGCTTTGGCTGAGGGCAAACGCATCGCGTTGATCTCCGACGCCGGCATGCCGTTGATCTCCGATCCCGGCTACAAACTGGTGCGCTCGGTGATCGACGCGGGCTATCTCGTCACCTGTGTGCCCGGCGCATCCGCCGGGCTTGCCGCATTGACCGTCAGCGGCCTGCCGACCGACTGCTTCCTGTTCGCCGGATTCATGCCGCACAAGGCCGGTGCCCGCGCAGCACGATTGGCTGAACTGGCCGCAGTCGACGCCACGCTGATCCTGTATGAAGCGCCCGGCCGCGTCGCCGCCTGCATTGCCGACGTCGCGACGGTGCTCGGTGATCGCGAAGTGGCCGTCGCGCGCGAACTGACCAAGCTGCACGAAGCGGTGCTGCGCGGGCCTGCGACCGAAGTCGCGGCGCGGCTGCTGGCCGAACAACCACCCGGCGAATTCGTCGTCGTAGTCGCGCCGCCAGCCACCGCTGTGATCACCGACGATATGATCCGCCAGCATTTGCAGACCGCCATGCAGGAAAGCAGTACGCGGGATGCGGCGCAGGCCGTCGCCGAAGCACTCGGCGTCGCCCGGGGACGCGTCTACGATCTGGCGCTGGCCCTAAAACGTGAGGCCGATACCCGATGACGGCCGGCACGCCCGATCCCACCCGGGTCGCGCGGGAGGAGCGTGGGCGTTGGGCCGAGCATGTCGCGGCAGTGTTTCTGATCTTGCGCGGCCACCGCATTCTGGCGCGCCGGCATCGCACCCCCTATGGCGAAATCGATATCGTCGCACGGCGCGGCAAGCACATCGTCTTCGTCGAGGTCAAGCACCGGCGAACACGCGAAGAGGCGGAAGCCGCACTGCGCTCGCAGCAGGCCCGTCGCGTCGCGCAGGCAGCGGCCCACTGGATCAAGCAACGTCCGCAATACGTCGATTTCGTGCAGTGTTTCGACGCCGTGTTCGTAATGCCGCGCGCGTGGCCGATCCTCGTTCGCGACGCCTACAAACCCGTCGGCACAAGTGGAAAAATGTGGTGACCCTCGCTCAAGCAGCCCCGGTCCGCGTGACGATCAGTGCATCGGCGACCGTCAGACCGTGACCGGCGGGATGGACGATCACCGGATTGAGATCGATTTCGGCGATGTGCTCGGCATGGTCGGCGGCAAAGCGGGAGAGGTCGACGATCAGGGCTGCGAGCGCGGCGACGTCGGCTGCCGGCTGGCCACGAACGAGCCCCAGCAAAGCCTTGCCCGTCAGCCCGTCGATGAGGCTCTCGGCCTGCTGCGTGTTCAACGGCACCGGGGCGAACACCACATCTTTCAGGATCTCGACGTAGATGCCGCCGAGGCCAAGCATGAGCAGTGGGCCGTAGTGCGGATCGTGGGTGACGCCGACTATGACTTCGCGCCCAGCCGGCGCCATGCGCTGCACGAGCACGCCCTCCATGACGGCATTGGGAGCATAGGCTTTGGCATTTGCCAGCAGACGGTCGAACGTCGCGGCGACGGCGTCGATGCCCGACACGTGCAGGGCCACAGCGCCAGCCTCGGTCTTGTGCAGAATGGCCGGTGATTGCACTTTGAGTGCGACCGCTCCACCCAACTTTTTGGCGGCGGCAATTGCCGCGTCCTTCGTCGTAGCCAGTATTTCTGCGTCGGCGTGACCGATGCCGTAGGCGGCCAGCAATGGTTTGGCACGGGCTTCAGTAAGGGCACCGCCGTTTGCCGCCGCCAAGCTGCGGGCGACGTTTGTGCGCACCGCCGCCGGTGTCGGAGAGGCCGGCAGCTCGGCAAGAAAATGTTCGCGGTGCGCCCGCCAGTCGGCCATGTGGCGCAACGTGGCAACGGCATTGTGCATGTTGGTCATGACGGGAAGGCCCGTTTCGGCAAGCAGCTTGGTGGCCTCCGGTATGGGCAGCGTATAGCTCCACATGACGATGGGTTTGGTCGTCTCGGATTTGAGACGGCTAAGGGCAGGCTTCTCGTGCAGCAGATGCTCGATCGCGCGGCCGCTCATCACGTTCAGCGAGGCGTCGATGACCGGCGAGCGCAACACGCGTTCGGCCATGCCGGCGTGGCCGATCTGCCGGATGGCTTGCGCGGTGCCGTCGACCGGATTTTGCGATGTGCCGTAGCTCGGCAGCACGGCGTCTAGTATCGCGCGTGTGGGGGCGTCGAGTGGCGGCACGTCGAGGCCGTGCTCGTGGCAGACGTCGGCGACCCAGCCGCCGCCGCCGCCAGAAGCCGTGCAGATGGCGATGCGGCGGCCGGCGGGCAGGCGATCTTTCCAGGCGAGAAAACCCTGGGCGATGTCGACCATTTCTTCGATGTGGTTGCCTTCGATCAGGCCGTAGTGGCGGGCCATGGCTTGGAAGGCCGAATAGGATCCCGCGAGGGCTGCTGTGTGCGAGGCCGCCGCCCGCGCGCCGGCATCGCTTTTGCCGATCTTGTTG
>JANLYD010000105.1:0-8169 GCA_031365465.1 Hyphomicrobiaceae bacterium | reverse complement strand
CGCCACGAACCTTGCCGCCACGAACCTTGCCGCCACGAACCTTGCCGCCACGAACCTTGCCGCCACGAACCTTGCCGCCACGAACCTTGCCGCCACGAACCTTGCCGCCACGAACCTTGCCGCCACGAACACGCGCAGCTTGAACTCCGGCGCTCGGCCGGGTAGGTCGCATCAGTGACTTCGGCGCCGGGGTGGCGTGTAACGGTGAGAGCGGGCGTGGCGGCAGTATCGCAAGTGCTCGTGATCGACGGGCTGACGAAAAGTTATCCGGGCGTGAAGGCGGTCGACGGGGTGTCGTTTTCAGTGGCGGCGGGGGAGATCCACGCGCTGCTGGGCGAAAACGGCGCGGGCAAGTCGACGCTGGTCAAAATGGTGTACGGGCTGGTGGCACCGGATGCGGGCACGATGTTGCTCGAGGGGCAAACTTTCGCTCCGCGTAAGCCGGTCGAAGCGCGCGCGCGCGGTGTCGGCATGGTTTTCCAGCATTTCTCGCTGTTCGACGCGCTGACGGTCGAGGAGAATATCGCGCTGGGACTTTCAGTGGCAGATGCGCGCGGCGATTTGGCCGGCCGCATCGTGACGGTCTCGCGCACCTATGGGCTGGAGGTCGATCCGGCGCGGCAGGTCGGTGAACTGAGCGTCGGCGAGCGGCAGCGCATCGAGATCGTCCGTTGCCTGCTGCAAAATCCCCGGTTGATCATCATGGACGAGCCGACGTCGGTGCTGACGCCGCAGGAGGCGAGCGATCTGTTCGGCACGTTGCGGACGCTGGCCGGCGAGGGGCGCTCGATCCTCTACATTTCGCACAAGCTGGAGGAGATTCGCGCGCTGTGCCAGCGGGCGACGGTGTTGCGCGGCGGACGCGTGGTGGGCGCATGCGATCCCCGGCAGGAGACGGCGCGGGGGCTGGCCGAGATGATGATCGGCACGACGTTTGCCACACCACAGCGCGTCGAGTTCGCGTCCGGGCCGGTGCGGCTGAAGGTGCAGGGATTGTCGATGGCGGCGCCGGGCCACTTCGGCGTGGCGCTGGCCGACATCGGCTTCGAAGTACGCGGCGGCGAAGTGTTCGGCATTGCGGGCGTCGCCGGCAACGGGCAGGGCGAACTGATGCAGGCGCTGATCGGCGAACGGCTCGCGAAGGCCGCCGACGTTATTGCCGTCGACGGTGTGCCCGTGGGGCGGCTGGGGCCGGTGGCGCGACGCGCGCAAGGCATGGCATTCGCGCCGGAGGAGCGGCTCGGTCATGGAGCGGTGCCGGGGTTGTCGCTGGTCGAGAACGTGCTGCTGTCGTTGCGGCAGACGGGGCGGTGGGGACTGATCGACTGGAGCGCTGCGCGGGCACGGGCGGATGACATCGTGGCTGAGTTCGACGTGCGAACGGCGGGCACCGACCACGCGGCGCGAAGTCTTTCAGGCGGCAATTTGCAGAAGTACGTCGTCGGCCGGGAGTTGCTGACGAAGCCGACTGTGCTGATCGTCAGCCAGCCGACGTGGGGCGTCGATGCGGGAGCAGCGGCGGCGATCCAAACAGCGCTGCTGGAGTTGGCAGCAACGGGAGCGGCGATCGTGGTGATCAGCCAGGATCTCGACGAACTGTTCCAGATCTCGACGGTGATCGCGGTGATGGCGGGCGGCCGGCTGGGGCGGGCGATGCCCGTCGGCGACCTGACGGTCGAGGGGATCGGACAGGCGATGGGTGGACATCATCCGGAGGCGCTCGCCGCCAGGGAGCCGGCGCATGAGTAACCGCTGGCTGCGACTTGAGCCGCGTCGGGAGCCGTCGCGGACGATGCTGTATGCGACGCCGGTGCTGGCGTTCGCATTGACACTGCTGGCGGGGCTGGTGCTGTTCTGGGCCTTGGGCAAAGACCCGTTGCGGGCGCTGGGATTGATCTTCATCACACCGCTGACCAGCGTGCGTGGGATCGCGGAACTGCTCGTCAAGTCGACGCCACTGATCTTGATCGCCACCGGGTTGGCGTTCGGGTTTCGCGCGGGCATCTGGAATATCGGCGCCGAGGGCCAGTTCACGATCGGGGCGCTGACGGGCGGCAGCGTGGGACTTTTTTTCTATCCGGACGGCGGACCGTTGCTGCTGCCGGCGATGATGATCGCGGGCGCGCTGGGCGGCATGGCGTGGGCGGCGATACCGGCACTGTTGCGGACGCGCTTCAATGCCAACGAGATCCTCACCAGTCTGATGCTGGTGTATGTGGCGGGGCTGTTGCTGGGCTTGATGGTGCAGGGGCCGTTGCGCGATCCGCAGAGTTTCAATTTTCCGGAGAGCCGGTTGTTTCAGCCGGCGGCCCTGCTGCCGACGCTCATTCCGCAGACGCGGGCGCACATCGGGTTTCTGATCGCGCTGGTCGTGGTGGCGGTCGCGCATGTGGTGGCGACGCGGCACATGTTCGGCTTCATGACGCGAGTGTTGGGCGATGCGCCGCGCGCGGCAGCGTTCGCAGGCTTCAGCGAGGCGCGGCTGGTGTGGCTGTCGTTTGCACTCTCGGGCGGGTTGGCGGGTCTTGCGGGTTTGTTCGAGGCGGCGGGTCCGGTCGGACAACTGGTGCTGCAATTGCCGTCTGGATATGGATTTTCAGCCATCATCGTCGCATTCCTGGGGCGCCTGCAGCCGCTCGGCATTCTGGCTGCGGGCCTGCTGCTCGGGCTGACCTATATCGGCGGAGAGACGGCGCAGATCGCCATGAGCTTGCCGTCGGCGACGACGTCGGTATTCCAGGGGCTGCTGCTGTTTTTCCTGCTGGCGTCGGATGTTCTGGTGAACTACCGGCTGCGGTTCGGCAGCCGGCCGGTGACCAAAGCAGGCACCGCGAGATGATGGGCCCGACGGCGAGGCGGGCCGGATTCCCCTCCCCCTTGTGGGGAGGGGTTAGGGGGGGGGGGCGCGCGCTCAGGACAGCGAGACTGGTGGTGGCCCAGGAAGCCCATCGGCCGCCGCTCCCCCCACCCTAGCCCTCCCCCACAAGGGGGGAGGGGATTTGAGCGTTGGGTGATGCGGGCATGTGGACTTCGCGAGGTTTTTGGATGTGCAATGCGCAGGTGCGGATTTCCCCGCCCCCTTGTGGGGAGGGGTTTGGGGCCGGGGTGATGCGCGCTTACGACGGCGAGGATGGTGGTGGCGAAGGAAGCCCATCGGCCGCCGCTCCCCCCCACCCTAGCCCTCCCCCACGAGGGGGGCGGGAATCCGAACGGCGCGCGCTGCGGAGACATGCAAGCCTAGAGAAGCTGAGAGTTTGGGAACTGCGCTCCCGATTGGGGCGTGGGGCCAAAGCCCCCGTCGCCGAACGCGAAACGACCTCGCTCAGAACCCAGGCGTCGTGGAGAATTCGTCATGTCGGCTGATCTGATTGCGGGCATCGTGACGGGGCTGCTGGTGGCGGCGACGCCGTTGATCCTGGCGGCGCTTGGAGAACTCGTTGTCGAGAAAGCAGGCGTGCTCAATCTCGGCGTCGAAGGCATGATGGTGATCGGTGCGTTTGCGGGGTTCGCAACCAAGATCGGCAGCGGCAGCTACGGTCTGGCGTTCGGCGCGGCCATTCTCGCCGGCATGGCGATGGGGCTGCTGTTCGGGCTGCTGACGCAGGTGCTGCTGTCGAACCAGGTGGCGTCGGGACTGGCGTTGACGCTGTTCGGGCTTGGGCTTTCCGCACTGTTCGGCGCGAAGTCGACGGGGCTGACGGCCGGCGCGTTTCCGCGCTTCGACGCGCTGGGTCTGCCGGGGCGGTTCGCGGCCGGCACTGATGTCGTGATGATCGTGGCGTTGGTGCTGGTGGCGGCTGTGGCGTATTTTCTCGAGCGGACTCGCGGTGGCCTCGTGCTGCGGGCAGTGGGGGAAAATCATGATGCCGCGCATGCCATCGGTTATCCGGTGGTGGCGGTGCGGATGGCGGCGCTGGCGTTCGGCGGCGGCATGGCGGGATTAGGCGGGGCCTACCTGTCGCTCGTGCAGACGCCGTTCTGGGTCGAGCGGATGACGGCGGGTCGCGGGTGGATCGCGTTGGCGCTGGTGGTGTTTGCGGCGTGGCAGCCCTATCGGCTGTTGGCCGGTGCGCTGCTGTTCGGCGGCATCACCATCTTGCAACTGCATTCGCAAGGCTTCGGCTTGAAGATCGATGCGCAGATCCTGTCGATGTTGCCCTATCTGGCGACGATCGTGGTGCTGGTGGCGATGTCGCGGCAGAGCAACTCGAACCCTGCGGGGAACGGCGCGAGCCGCCGGCTGCGGCCACCGCAAAGCCTCGGCAAGATTTTCGCCGGCTCGGGCTAAGTATTCTCAGGCATTCGCACGCACGATTGCGGGCGGCACTTCAAGCGCTGTGCACAGGCAATCAGCAGTCTCAACGTGATCGGGCGTATTGTGCTGAGCCGATGTCTGCGATAGGTGCGTGGAGACGGTTCATCAGGAGAGTGACATGATCGATCGCAGGGGACTATTGGGGGGCGCGCTCGGCGTGGTCGCGCTCGCGTGCGGCGCAACGACGGGTGCAATTGCGCAGACCCCGCCGCTTAAAATCGGCTTCGTTTACGTCGGCCCGATCGGCGATCACGGTTGGAGCTATCAGCACCATCAAGGTTTGCTGGCGGTCAAGAAAGAGTTCGGCGACAAGGTCGAGACCACGTTCGTCGAGAACGTACCGGAGGGGCCGGATGCGGAGCGCGTCGTCGACCAGTTGGCGAGCCAGGGGCACAAGCTCATCATCACCACGTCGTTCGGGTTCATGAATCCGACGATCAAGGTCGCGGCCAAATATCCCGACGTCAAGTTCGAGCACATGACCGGCTTCAAGCAGGCGGCGAACGTCGCCACGGCCAACATCCGCTACTACGAGGGCCGTTACATCGCCGGCATTCTGGCGGCGAAAGCGTCGAAGACGGGCACGCTCGGCTACATCGGTTCGTTCCCTATTCCCGAGGTGGTGATGGGCATGAACGCCACGTATCTCGGCGCCAAGAGCGTGAACCCCAACATCAAGATGAAGATCATCTGGGTCTCCACGTGGTTCGATCCGGGCAAGGAGGCTGACGCCGCCAAGGCGCTGGCCGATCAGGGCTCGGATGTGATCCTGCAGCACACCGACAGCCCCGCGCCGGTGAAGTTTGCCGAAGAGCGAAAGATTTTCGCGATCGGGCAGGCGTCCGACATGAAGGCGTTCGGGCCGGCGTCGATCCTGACCTCGATCGTCAACAACTGGAACGGCTATTACATCGCCCGCGTGAAGGCGGTCATGGACGGCAGCTGGAAGTCGGGCGACGTGTGGGGCGGGTTCAATTCGGGCATGCTGGTGCTGGGCGCGTATGGCCCCGGCGTCTCAGCCGATGCCAAGGCGTTGGCCGACGCCGCCAAGGACAAAATCTCCAAGGGTGAACTGCATCCGTTTACCGGACCGCTGAAGAAGCAAGATGGCAGCGAGTTCCTGAAGGCCGGCGAAAAGATCGCCGACAAGGATCTCGCCGGCATGAATTTCTACGTCGAAGGCATCGAAGGCGCATTGCCGAAATAAGCGGCGGGCGCGTTCGCACGGTATCACGGCCAGGCCGGTCCCAAGTTCGGGTCGGTTCTGGCCGTTTTGCTTTGCACGTTCAGAATTGCGCAGCACTCTCATTCGGTATCGCGATCCGTATCGCTAACCTAGGCCTGGCCCATCGCCCGTGCGTCGAGAATGGCCTTCGCCCATTCTGCGGGGCGCTCTTGGGGCAGGTTGTGGCCGGCCTGATTGAAGATGCGGAATTCGTAGGGTCCGGTGAAGTTTTTCCGGTGATGCGCGGTGCCGAAATTGACGCCGTCGGCATTCCCGTCGATGGCGATGGTCGGAACAGTGATCTTTGGCTGCGTGGTCAGTTGTGCCTCGATATGAGCGACTGCCGGGTCGCCGGAGACCAAGCCAAAACGATGCCGGTAGGAATGGATGACGACATCGACGAAATCCGGATTGTCGAATGCCTCAGCAGAGCGCTCGAAGGTGTCATCCGAGAATGCCCACGTGGGTGACCACGTCAGCCAGAGGTGTCGGGTGATTGCGCGACGATCGTTGGCGAGGCCCCGTCGGCCGCGCTCGGAATGAAAATAATACTGGTACCACATCGCGGCTTCCTGCAGCGGGGGTGCAGGCTCCGCGCTGCGGGCGATGTCTTGGATGTTATACGAATTGCCGGTCACCAGCGCCGCGACCCGATGCGGCCAGAGCACCGATACGATGCACGCAGCCCGCCCGCCCCAATCGTATCCCCCGAGCACGGCCCGATCGATCGCAAGTGCGTCCATCAACGCCAGCAGATCGAAGGCAAGGGCTGCTTGCTCGCCTGATCGTGGCGTCGATGCCGAGAGGAACTCGGTCGGACCGTAGCCACGCAGGTAGGGCGCGATCACGCGTGCGCCGGCGTCGGCAAGCATTTGCGCCGTGTCGGCGTAAGCGTGCACATCGTAGGGGAAGCCGTGCGCCAGAATGCAGGGCCAGCCTGTGTCAGCGCCCCATTCGCAGTAGGCTATTTTCAACACCCCGGCGGTGACCGAACGTTCGCGCATGCAACGGCCCTCGATGCGACGCAAAAGATGCGCGGCTCACTCTTTGATCGACATTTTGGATCGACATTTTTGCCATTCCCAGACCCATGTGAAAGGTAGTCACAGATCACACGTGTGCCAAGTTGCATTCAGGTCGAAGATGCGGGTGTTGCAGCAAGGAGTATCAGCGATGACGATACCAGAAGGGTTCGCGCCGCATTTTCGCAAGAGCCGGGTGACCGACCCTTGGGAGCCCATCTATTCGCGCAGGGACGGCGGCATGGTCGTGATCGGTCTGATGGTCAGCGACGCGCATTGCAACAGTCGCGGCTTTCTGCATGGCGGCGTGATCGCATCGTTGGCCGACAATGCCATGGGGCTGTCATTCGTAGAGACCGCTCGCTGCGACGGTTTAACTGACGCCAAAGGTGCGGTGACGGTTGGTCTTGCCGTCGATTACGTCGCTGCGGCTCAGGTCGGCCAGTGGCTGCAGATTTCGCCCCGCCTGGTGCGGGCTGGACGCACGCTCGGCTTTGTCGACGCCCTCGTGACGGCGGACGACGTCACCATCGCGCGGGCGAACGCCACGTTTCAGTTGATCCGCGACGGCCAAGCGGGGAGGGCCTGAACGTCCCCACCTGACGCGTCTAAAACGGCCCCAGATGGCTCGCTGAGACCGTTTACCAATGCCTTGGCGGGATCACTGCCGCCGGCTGAGAAAACCGGCCCAAACGCGTCCCTTGTGGCACGTCGTGGATTAACTTTGAATCTTGCGAATCCCGGCTATGGTCCAGCGATAATGGCTGAAAAGGCGGACGTATGCTCGTGCGAGTGCTGATCTGGGCGTTGGTGCTGTACGGCATGGTCGTGCTGTTCGGGGTGGTGGTGCAACGGCGGCTGCTTTATCGCATCGAGCCGGCCTATGTGACGCCGCAAGCGTCCGGCCTCGTCGGCGTGGAAGAGGTGGCGATCGAAGCGCCCGACGGTGCCCGCGTGCTGGCCTGGTACGGTAAGGCCAAGCCGGGCAAACCGACACTGCTTTATTTTCACGGCAATGGCGGATCGCTGGCCGTGCGCGCGCCCCGCATCGAGCGCTTCATGGCTGAAGGCTGGGGCATCCTGCTCATGACCTATCGCGGCTATGGCGGCTCGACCGGCAAGCCGACCGAACGCGACAACATCGCCGACGGGGTGCGCGCCTACGATCGGCTGCTGAGCTTGGGCGTCGCGGCTGGCGACATTGTGCTTTACGGCGAGAGCCTCGGCACCGGCGTAGCGAGCCGGGTGGCACTGCAGCGGCGGCCGGCGGGTATGATCCTCGACGCGCCATTCACGTCGATCCCCGACGTTGCCGCGCCGCACTTCTGGTATCTGCCGGTGCAACTGATCATGCGCGACCGCTACGACACCAAGCGTATCATCCCGTCCATCCAGACACCGCTGCTGATCTTGCACGGCACCCTCGATGCCACGGTGCCGGTCGCGATGGGGCGGGCGTTGGCTGCATTGGCCCAGGAGCCCAAAACCTTTGTCGAACTCCCCCGTGCCGGCCACAGCAACCTCTACACCGACGGAAATGCGGGGCTGGCTGCCGTCCGCACGTTCATCGACGGATTGAAACGGTAAGGCGGCGTGGTGAGCCAACG
>JANLYD010000100.1:0-2160 GCA_031365465.1 Hyphomicrobiaceae bacterium | reverse complement strand
CGTCATCGAAGTCCACGAGGTGACGGAGTAAATCGTTTGCCGAAGGCGGTGCCAGTTATACGCCAACCCGGTTTCGGCTTGGAACCATTGGCCGGGGAGACGCGCGTCGAGCGAGGCGGTGCCGGTGATGGAGTGCACGCCGCCCCACGGTTGCCAGACTGCATCCCAGACGCTGGCTTTGGCGGCGTCAGTCATTTTGACAGGGCGGTTGAGGTGATCGACCGACACGTAGTAGAGCGCGGGCGTCGCGGTGTTGACGGCGGACACCACGGCCAGCGGGCGATCCACTTGGCTGCGCGCGCCAGGTCGATTTTGACGCCGCCACCTGTGGATTTATTGCTGGGGTTGCCGTATTGGCGATGGGTCAGGTTCAACCAACGAGGACGTCCGTAATGGCCAAGGGTTATGTGATCGCGCAAGCGGTCGTTACCAACGCGACGCAGTGGGCCGTTTATGCGGCGGCGGCTGGCGAAGCAATCAAGAAATACGGCGGCAAGCCTCTGGTGCGCGGCGGACGTATGGAAGTGACCGAAGGCGAAGGCCGCGCCCGCAACGTGGTGCTGGAGTTCGAGAGCGTGGATGCGGCGCGGGCATATGCGTACTCGCCGGAATACGCGGCGGCCCGCAAGCTGCGCGAAGGGGCTGGGTATCTCAACATCGTGGTCGTCGAAGGCACGTGAGCACGGCTGGCGACATTACCGGTAGTGATCGCACTGCGGCCGCCATCCCAACATGGCGCGCGCGCGTCCTGACGCTATTTCCGGAAATGTTTCCGGGGCCGCTGGGCGTGTCGGTGGTGGGCACGGCGCTGGCCAATAAGGTGTGGTCGCTCGAGGCACTGCAGATCCGCGATCACGGCATCGGCAAGCACCGGACGGTGGACGACAGTCCCGCAGGCGGCGGCGCTGGCATGGTGATGCGCGCCGACGTGATCGGCGCGGCGGTGGACGCAGCGCGGGTGGGGCATGCCGATTTGCCCGCCATCTACCTGACGCCGCGGGGCGCGCCGCTGACGCAAGCACGGGTGCGGGCGCTGGCTGCCGGACCCGGCATACTGCTGCTGGCGGGCCGGTTCGAAGGTGTCGATCAACGGGTCATCGAGGGACGCGCGCTCGAAGAAATTTCCATCGGCGACTATGTGCTATCGGGTGGTGAACTGGCCGCTATGGTGATGCTGGATGCGTGCGTGCGTCTTTTGCCGGGCGTGCTCGGAGGCGCTGAAAGCTTGAGCGAGGAAAGCTTCGAGGGTGGACTGCTGGAATATCCGCAATTCACCCGGCCGCGCGAGTGGGACGGCCGTAGTATTCCCGATGTTCTGCTGGGCGGCGATCACAAGAAGATCGCCGAGTGGCGCCGCGCCGAAGCCGAACGCATTACGCGAGCCCGACGGCCGGATCTGAAGTAGAATTGCTTGCCGCGCCATCAGCACAACGGCATGCCGGCGACACCACAGCTCGGGTTGCGCTGCTCGATGAGCGGACGGTCGAGACCGGGCGTGAGACGCGGCACGGCACCCGGCGCTTGCGGAATTGCGAGCCGGCGTTGCTGGTAACTGGTGCGCCGCTGCTGATCCTGTTGCAGGCGCAGCGACTCCGCCTGCTGATCGCGAATGCGATCGAGTTGCCGCTGGCTCTGCGTCGTATTCTCCCGCAGCCCTTGCTCCTGCAGCAGCAGGCGTTGCTGCAAGGCTGCCCGCTTGCGCTGCTGTATCAGCGACAAACGCTTGGCCTCCACTTGCGAGCGCTGCACTCGCGATGCTGCTCGCCGAGCAACGGCTTTGCTTCGCGCGGTCTTCTTCGTAGTTTCATTCGCCGTCGTGCCGGACGTCTGTTCCACACTGGGCACCAGCCGAGCCGACGATGCCGGTTGCGCAAATACCTGACCTCCAGCCGCGATCAAACCTGCCGACACGACCGTTGCCGCGAGGTGGACCAGACGAACGGGTGAACGGCGCATCGGCGGATGTCCTTCGCTTACAATAGCTCGAAGAGCTGAGCTGCGATCACATGCGCATTTGACGGGACCTATTCAAGCCCGTTGGCTGCAAGCACCCGGGAATGCGCTTAAAAAACCAGCACCTGCGCAATTTATTACCCGACAAGAACGCATTCTGTCGATGCGCGATGACGGCAGCTGAACGAAACTTCGCTTCGTCGCGGC
>JANLYD010000093.1:0-5482 GCA_031365465.1 Hyphomicrobiaceae bacterium | reverse complement strand
TCGAAGCCTACATGCAGCGCAAAACGCGAAAGAACATCATCGCCAACCCGAACTGCTCAACAGCGCAAATGCTGGTGGCGCTGAAGCCGCTGCACGATCATGCCACCATCAAGCGGATCGTCGTCGCTACCTATCAGTCGGCCTCCGGCGCGGGCAAGGAAGGCATGGACGAACTGTGGGCGCAGACCAAGGGCAGCTTCGTGCCCGGCCAGGAATACGCCGCCCGGAAGTTCACCAAAGACATCGCCTTCAACTGCATTCCGCATATCGACGTGTTCATGGAAGACGGGTCGACCAAGGAAGAGTGGAAGATGGTCGCCGAAACCAAGAAGATCCTCGATCCGAAGATCAAGGTGACCGCTACGTGCGTGCGCGTGCCGGTATTCGTCGGGCATTCCGAAGCGATCAATCTCGAATTCGAAAAGCCGATCTCGGCCGACGAAGCGATGGAACTGCTGCGGAAGGCCCCCGGTTGCATGGTCTACGATCGCCGCGAAGACGGCGGCTACATGACGCCGAAAGAGGCCGCCGGCGAAGACCCGACCTATATCAGCCGCATCCGCGAGGACGGCACGGTTGAGAACGGTCTCAACATCTGGGTGGTGGCCGACAACCTGCGCAAGGGCGCGGCGCTCAACGCGATCCAGATCGCTGAAGTGCTCGTCAATCGCAAACTGATGAACCGCAAGGCCGCCTGAGGGCCGCGCGCAAGTCCCGTATTGGCATCGTGGCCGGCATCACCTGATGCCGGCTTTTTTGTTTGCGATTTGGTTGGCGTAAGGCCTTGTCAACGCCGCACTCCCGTGATCTCTAGTGTAATACTATTACATAGGCACGTGAGGTTTCGGAGAGGCACACCATGCAGTTGATGCGTTTGACAGTGTCGGCCTTGGCGCTGATGTCGAGCACGGTTGTCGCGCAGGAAAGGCGGGAGGTGGCAGCACACGTGCACGGCGCCGGCAAGCTCAGCATCGCGATTGAAGGCAAACAAGTCGCCATCGAGTTGAGCGCGCCCGCCATGGACATTTTGGGTTTCGAACGGCAACCGGTGACGCTGGCAGAGGCGCAGACCTTGGCGGCGGCCAGAGACACACTCGGCCAAGCCGCCAAACTGGTCGAATTTCCGGCCGAAGCCGGGTGCGTTGCGAGCCCCGCTAACGTCGTTTTCAACGCGCCAAACGCGCCTGCTGCAGCCAATGCGCCGCCCTCTGGTCAAGCCGCGGCAACCGGCGAAGCGAGCGCCAGCGAGCATGCGGATTTCGACGTGGACATAGCCATGACGTGCGCGGCGCCTGACAAACTCACGAGCATGCGTGTCACGCTTTTCAAGTCCTTTCCGGCCACACAGGTGGTGTCGGTGACCGTCGTCGGCGATCAGAGCCGGACCTTCGAGGCGACCCCGATCAAGTCCGATCTCGCGCTGAAATAAATGCCTAATTGATTGTCAACCACGCCTCGCGATCTGCAAAGCCGCGTGTTGCAAGCTGACGCTCAGACGTGGTAGTGAACGCTCGTCTGGCAGTACGACGCCGGAATGAACTCGCGCCGCTCACCCTGGCGCGACAGGATGGCCACGTGGCGGAGTGGTGACGTAGCGGACTGCAAATCCGCGTACCCCGGTTCAATTCCGGGCGTGGCCTCCAAATCATGACTTTCAAATTCTGTACGATCGAGCCGCGTCTTGGCGAGGGTGCGGTCGCACAGTGCCCTGTGCAACAAATGCTTGCCGCTTTTTTCGCAGGCAATCGCAGCTCAAACCACACCTTCGCGGCCGGCCGGCGATCGGATAAGCTGATCGAGAGTTGCGGTTACCTCGGGATCCCCACATGCAGACCGTTGCCATCATCGACTATGGGTCAGGCAACCTTCATTCCGCCGCCAAGGCGTTCGAGCGAGCGGCGCGCGATGCGGATATTTCAGCCCGGATCGTTGTCACGGCGGATCCACGTGACGTTGCGACAGCCGATCGCATCGTCCTGCCCGGTGTCGGTGCGTTCGCCGACTGCATGCGCGGTTTGACCGCCGTCCCAGGCATGCGCGAAAGTCTGGAAGAGACGGTACGGCTGCGGCAGCGCCCTTTCCTCGGCATCTGCGTAGGCATGCAGCTATTGGCGACACGCGGGCTGGAATTTGAGACCAGTGCTGGGCTCGGTTGGATCCCCGGCGATGTTGTGGCGATCAAGCCGGCGGACCCCACCCTCAAAATCCCGCACATGGGCTGGAACACGCTGACCACCATCCGCCCGCACGCGTTGCTCGACGGCATCGAAACCGGTGAGCGCGGTCTGCACGCTTATTTTGTGCACTCGTTCCACCTGCAGGCGGCGGATCGGGCGTCTGTCGTCGCCGAAACAGATCATGGCGGACCTATCACCGCGATCGTCGGCCGCGACAACATCGTGGGCACTCAATTCCACCCTGAAAAGAGCCAGCAACTCGGCCTCCGCCTCATCGCTAATTTCTTGCGTTGGCAGCCATGAGCATGCGACCCCGGTGACGGTTCGGGTTCGCGGAAACGACGGGCGACAACGGGCGACAACGGGCATCAAACCAGCAGCGCCATGTAATCGTTTGCGACAAGCTCGAGCGACGCGCCGATGCCGGTATGTCCAGCGGGGACTCCTGGCGAACGGCCAGGATATACCGGCAACGCACGGCGCGTCGCTCGTTGTGTCTCGATCGCTGACGAGAGGGCGTGTCAGCCATCGAGTTCGGGCAGCAAACCACTGGATTTGGGCAAATCCAGCGGCCATCATGTCCATAACAGCGCCGCCACCCCGGGCACTGCTAGGTCAAAGCGCATCCCGAGAGGGTCAGGTGCGCGATGTGTTCGAATGCGGGTCGAATTTCATGCCGCATCCGCCAATCGTCCGGGCCAAGCAATGATCTCGCACGGCGGTAGGTTATCTGTACTGGACGCGCCAACCACGGCAGCCGGCTTGCTATTCGGTGTCCAGCGCATGCTGGTGTTGTAGCCAACCGCTTCGCAATCAACTTTCTGTACCATCAAACCATCGTCGATGCCGAGCAGCGGCGATAGGCGTGCCTCAACGTCTGCCGGCACAAGCTCCGTATCCACAAACCAAACGTTCGCCAGCGGACGCGCCCACCGAGCGCCAATCGCTCGAATCACTTTGCTGACGGTTCGGCTCGTTTCCACTTTCTCGAGATCGTAGGCGATCAGCAGGATCGTCATGTGCACACCTGCACTGTTGAACATAGGAAGAACATACCTGGTTCGATCTTCGTCGTCAATGTTAGTTCTTCTAATGTTCCGAACTGCATAGAGCCTGTGGATAATTAGTCGAACAGGTCGTTCTGCTGCAGGTCCGACGTGCGGGGAATGCGGCGATACCCGAAGTCGGTCCGATCGGCGCGGCTCGGATGCAGTTCGCGAAATCGCTCGACGGCTTTGCGGCGGCTACCCGGAAATCGCTCGCCCCACCACACCTCATAGAGCCGCCGGCTGTCACAGCGGTAGCGGTCGAGCAGGTCCTTCTGGCGTACCCGCAACCAACGCGCGATCCAGATGTCGATGGCGTCAGTCTCGGTGAGGGCGCGCGAAATTGGCTTGGCGGCGTCAGTGAGGGGCAAGGTCTGGCGATCTCCACTCACGATACTTGACCCCCGCCGTTGATTCACATCTTTGTAATTCCAGAAGTCTGCACGACGAATGAAGCGAAGCGAGGGCAGCGGATTGCGCGCGAACCCGACCTCTGCGCATCGCCAGCCAGGATACCTGCAACGTGATCTTATTCCCAGCCATCGACTTGAAGGACGGTGCCTGCGTACGCCTGAAACTCGGCGATATGGACGCGGCGACCGTATTCAACGACAACCCCGCCGCGCAGGCAAAAGCGTTCGAGGACCAGGGCTTCAGCTATCTGCATATTGTCGACTTGAACGGCGCATTCGCCGGACGGCCGGTCAACGCGAGTGCCGTCGACGCAATCTTGGCGGCGGTTCACATGCCGTGCCAGCTCGGCGGTGGCATCCGCGACATGGCCACCATCGAGATGTGGCTGGCCAAAGGCATTCGCCGCGTCATTCTCGGCACCATTGCCGTCCGCGATCCCGACTTGGTGAAACGAGCCTGCCGTACTTTTCCCGGCCGCGTCGTCGTGGGCATTGATGCAAAGGGCGGCAAAGTTGCGACACAGGGCTGGGCTGAAACCAGTGAGCTGTCGGTTATCGATCTCGCGCGTCGGTTCGAAGACGCTGGCGTGGCCGCCATCATTTACACCGACATCGACAGGGACGGCATTCTGGCCGGTCTCAATCTGCCAGCGACACTCGAACTTGCCCGATCGACATCGATCCCCGTCATAGCTTCGGGCGGTCTGGCGTCCATGGCCGATATCGAAGCGCTGGCAGCATCCGAATGCGCGCTGTTGGAGGGCGCAATTTCAGGCCGTGCGATCTATGACGGCCGCATCGATCCCGCAACCGCCCTGGCCCGCCTGTCACGACCGAAATCCTGAAGTGAGCGGTGAACTCAAGGCATCGGCAGAACTTCATGCTCTTTCAGTACGCGACCCGTTTCGCCGTCGACTTCGATCAACCGGACGCGATAGCCCCACAACCGGGCCAGTTGCTGCAGCGTGCGCTCGCATTCGCCTTTGTCCAGTATGACCCCGTTACGCACCGTGTGCGTAACCACCAGCCGCCGACTGCCCGATAGATCAGCGTCGGTGACCTGCAGATCCGGATCTTGGGTTGCGACATCGTAGGTGCGCGCCAGCCGCCGCCGCACGTCGCGATAGCCTTGCTCGTCGTGGATGGCCGTAATCCGAACCGCCGGATCCTTCGCTTCGTCCCGCAGCGCAAACAGATGGAAGTCGCGCATGACCTTGGGCGATAGATATTGGTGCACGAAACTTTCGTCGCGATAATTGGCCCAGGCCTCGCGCAAAGTGCCGAACGGATCGTTGTTGCCGGCGAAGTCCGGAAACCATGCGCGGTCTTCTGCCGTCGGCTCCTCGCATATCCGCTTGATATCGCGCATCATCGCGAACCCCAGGGCATAGGGGTTCATGCCGGAATAGCGCCGGTCGTTGAACGACGGCTGAAACACCACCGACGAATGCGAGTGCAGGAATTCCAGCATTGTTCCGTCGGTCAAGCGCCCGCGTTCGTACAGCCGGTTCATGATCTCGTAGTGCACGAAGGTTGCGCAACCCTCGTTCATCAGCTTGGTCTGGCGCTGCGGGTAGAAATATTGCGAAAGGCTCCGCACGATGCGCAGCAGCTCGCGTTGCCAGTCAGCCAGTTTTGGTGCGTTCTTCTCCAGAAAATAGAGAATGTTCTCTTCCGGCAATCCAAGCCGCCGCTGCTCCTGCGCCGACGAACCAGCGGCTGCCAACGCCGACTGCGCGACCGGTTCACCGCGATTGATCTGCGGCTGCGTGCGAGTGAGAACGTCGTATGTCTGTTCTTCATGCTCGCGCCGTGCCATTTCACTCTCGAACTCGCGCTTCGAGGG
>JANLYD010000058.1:0-9631 GCA_031365465.1 Hyphomicrobiaceae bacterium | reverse complement strand
GAGCCCATGCGTGCTGCCGCTCGTTCCGCCCTACCTTGCCTATCTCGGCGGCACCACCATCGAGCAGATGGGTGACGGCGGACCCGATCAAGCGGCCGCCTCCCGTCGCACCATTTTAGCGGCGCTGTGCTTTGTCGCCGGCTTCACCACCGTGTTCGTCGGCTTGGGTGCCGGTGCATCATTCATCGGACAGGTCATACAGACTTACAAAGGTGCCCTGTCCTCGGTCGCCGGCGTCGTCATTATCGTGTTCGGCTTGCATTTCCTCGGCCTTCTCAAAGTGCCGCTGCTCTACACTCATGTCCGCGTCGAGACCGACATGCGCGGCGCCAGTTTCGCCGGCGCCTACGTCATCGGCCTCGCCTTCGCCTTCGGTTGGACGCCCTGCGTCGGGCCAGTCTTGGCAACCGTGCTCGCGCTCGCAGCCAACGAGAACAGCCTGAAATCCGGCGTTTTGCTGCTGTTTCTGTATTCCCTCGGCCTGGGCATTCCGTTCGTGTTGGCGGCCATGGCAGTGCGGCCGTTTCTAGCCCTGTTCAAGCAATTCCGCCGACATCTCGGCCGGGTGGAAAAGGTCATGGGCGCAGCGTTGGTGCTGACTGGCGTGTTGTTTCTGACCGGCTCGATCGGCTGGGCCGGCCAATGGCTGATCGAGAACGTGCCCGCCCTTGCGCGGTTCGAGGAATGGACCACGCCGAAAGGGCTGGGCGCCGCCATCATGAAGAAGGGCTCTGGCTGATGGGTCGCGAGACACGGTGGCCGACAGCTCTCACGATCGCCGGATCCGACAGCTCGGGCGGCGCCGGCATCCAGGCCGATCTGAAGACTTTCGCCGCATTCGGCGTCTACGGTGCCAGCTGCATCACCGCGTTGACGGCGCAGAATACCACGGGCGTGCAGGCTGTTTCGGTCGTCGACCCGGCATTTGTCGTCAGCCAACTCGACAGCGTGCTGGCAGACCTCAATGTCGTCGCAGTGAAAACCGGCATGTTGGCTAATGCATCCATCGTTGCAGCGGTTGCGGCCCGCTTGAAGCGCGAAACCAGCCTCCTGCTTGTCGTCGATCCCGTGATGATCGCCACATCGGGCGATCAGTTACTCACCGACGATGCCGTCTCGACCTATCTCGACCGCCTGCTGCCGCTGGCCACCCTCGTGACGCCCAACCTACCGGAAGCCGCCCGTCTCCTGGGTGTCGCGGAAGCGCGCACCGTCGACGAATCCATCGATCAGGCCAAGGCGCTTGTCGCGCGGGGATGCCGCGCCGTGCTGCTGAAAGGTGGGCATGCCTCAGGTACCGAAATCGTCGACATTTTGTGCACTGGCGGCGGCAGCGGCAGTGGCGTCGACCTGTTCCGCCACCCGCGCGTCGTTACACACAACACTCACGGTACCGGCTGCACTCTGTCGGCGGCAATCACCGCCGCATTGGTCGAGAGAATGCCGCTCAACGCCGCAGTTGCGAAAGGCATCGACTTCGTCGGCCGCGCCGTTCTGTCGGGTGCACTCATGCAGATTGGCCGGGGCCACGGACCAGTCGATCACCAGTTCGCGTTGCGTCCCAGCAACGCTGCCGGGCCTTGACGATCGAATCGTGGTCCGCTGGGCTGTGGCGTATCGTGCGATCCTTGGCAAACTCCTACGA
The DNA here is from genome assembly GCA_031365465.1 of Hyphomicrobiaceae bacterium. Taxonomy (GTDB): domain Bacteria; phylum Pseudomonadota; class Alphaproteobacteria; order Rhizobiales; family Hyphomicrobiaceae; genus JABFRJ01. The sequence continues at coordinate 7,986 of JANLYD010000058.1, read as the reverse complement.
GACTGTCATGCTGATCGTGCAATTTCAGACAGTTGGAGCGTCCAGATCGGACCTCTTTTGATTTTCGGCGCGGGGATGCGATGCGGGGACAGCGACGGCAGTCGAGGAAGCTACCGGTCAGTCGACTGGCGGGTGGCGTGGCAATCGGCGCTGCAGTGATGACATACGTGGCGGCAGTCACGCCGGCGTCTGCAATCGTCAACCTTCAGGACATGGCCGGATATTGGACCGGCACGGGCAAGGTCGTCATGAACAACGGCAGCTCGGAAAGCGTCAAATGCGTCGTGATTTATAAAGTCTCGACCGGGGGCTTCCGCCAAACGATTCGCTGCGCTAGCCAGGGATTCAGCTTCAACGGCACTGCCGAACTGGATGTGGCTCAGGGTGGCTCGGTTTCCGGCAATTGGACTGAGACCACATATTCGGCAAAGGGCGACGTGACCGGCAAGGCAACTGACACCGGCTTCTCCCTGGCGATCTCCGGTGCGACCTTCACCGCAGTCATGGATGCAACAACGACGACGTGCCGGCAGACGCTCGACATCGTTCCAACTGGACTTGAAGTGAAACGCATTTCTTTAGGTTTGGGAAAATGTTAATCGCTTCAAACGAATGGTATCTTCGGGCTCAGAGGCCCGCAGCATCGGCATTTCAATTCGGTGACGCTGCTTTGCTTCGCAATTTATTACTAGTCAAGGCGTATGCCCTAGTGTATATATATCTTGTCTACCGTCGCGCTATCGGGGGATATGCAGGACGATAGACCCAAGAGGAATCTTGGCGGGATCCGTCGAAGGCGACGTTCAGGGACGCCATCCGGTCACCAGAAACCGGCCTGGGAAACCAGGCCGGTTTTCATTTGTGCGCGTGTGCTCGCATGCACGCCGGATTTCCATCGGCTGGCCAGGTTTCCATCGGCACTTGAACGTCGCGCCGTCGCTCAAAACCCACGTAAAACTCGAACCCTTACGTCGATGACGCACGGCAAGTGTTGACAGGCAACCGCGTGCGGTGCCTGTTCTCGCGGCGCAAAACGAGGTGAGCCCGATGACTTCAGCACTCCCGACGATCAACGATGTTCTTGCAGCGCGCGAGCGCCTCGGTTCGCTCGTTGTCCGCACGCCGTTGATCGAGCACCCCGCGTTGAATGCCATCACCGGCGGACGCATTCTGCTCAAAGCCGAGACCATGCAACGTGTCGGCGCCTTCAAGTTCCGTGGCGCCTATAACGCCGTCTCTCAAGTCGACAAAGCCAAGCATCCCGGTGGGGTCGTTGCGTGCTCCTCGGGCAATCACGCCCAAGGCGTCGCAGCCGCAGCCACACTTTGTGACATGCCGTCCGTCATCGTCATGCCGTCCGACGCGCCACCCCTGAAACTCGCACGCACCAAAGCGTTCGGCGCGGAGGTTGTCACCTACGATCGCGCCACCGAAGACCGCGACGCCATCGCCCGTCGCATTTGTGAGCAGCGACAGGCGGCGTTCGTGCATCCCTATGACAATTTCGACGTCATCTCCGGCCAGGGCACCGTCGGCTTGGAATTGATGGAGCAGGCATCGGCTGCCGGTGCCGTCCCGGACGCCGTCCTGGTGTGTTGCGCGGGCGGCGGCCTCACGACCGGCGTCGCGCTCGCGGTCAAGGCGGCCAATCCCGCAACCGAAGTCTATAGCGTCGAACCCGCAGACTTCGACGATTTCGCACGCTCGCTCAAGTCCGGCCGCCGCGAAAGAAACGCCCGGCTCTCCGGCTCCATTTGCGATGCGCTGCTGGCCAACTCACCCGGCGAGATCAACTTCGCCATCGCGCGGCAGACGCTGGCCGGCGGATTGGTGGTCACCGACGACGAAGTCCGCGCCGCCATGCGGTTTGCCTTCCTCGAACTGAAGCTCGTCGTCGAACCCGGCGGCGCCGCCGCATTGGCAGCGATTCTGGCAGGCAAAATCGCCACCAAGGATCGCACCATCGCGGCCGTGCTGTCCGGTGGCAATGCCGATCCAGCCGACTTCGCCGCCATTATCGATGCGTGACGATGCAACGCCGGTTGCATCGGCGTGGCCGTCGTTTCCGGTGCGCATCGCGCTGATGTTCGCGGCCATGTTTTTCGTCACGGGCGTATCGACGCCGTTCCTGCCCGTGTGGTTCGCCTCGTGCGGCTTCACCGTCGCAGAGATCGGCTTGCTCTCCACGGTGCCGCCGCTGGTCCGCAGCTTCATCGCTCCGGGCATCGGGTTCGCCGCTGATCGCACGCACGCCCACCGAGAACTCATTATCGGCCTGACGGCAACCAGCATGGTCGCCTGGGTGATGCTGTCTCAGTCGAGCGGCTTCGCCATCGCGTTGGCAGCGATGTTGTTGGTGTCACTCGCCAACACGGCCGCCCCTCTTGTCGAAACCGTTGCGATGGCCGGCGTCCGCAGCCACGGACACGACTATGGCCGGATGCGCCTCTGGGGCTCCGCCGCATTCGTTGTCGCCAATCTGCTGGCAGGCTCGCTCGCCGCGCGCTACGGGGCCGTCGCCATCATTGCCGCGCTGGTCGGCGGCGCGGTCATGGCAAGCGCGGTGAGCCTGTGGATGCCGCGCATGATCAGGCCCGACCTGTTGACGCCGCGCAAGCAACTTACTTTCGCAGATGCCCGCGCGCTCTTGCATGTGCCGGATATGTGGAAGGTGCTGTTGGCCGCCGGCACGGTCCAGGGCGCGCACGGCATGTTCTATGCCTACGGCACGCTGCATTGGCAGGCACAGGGCTTCAATCCCGGCTGGTTCGGTGCGCTGTGGGCGCTCGGCTTGATGACCGAGATCGCATTGTTCTGGTGGGCGAAGCAGGCGCTGCAACGCATCGGCGCGTGCGAGCTGATGATCTTCGGTGCCGGCCTGTCGGTGCTGCGCTGGGTGATCATGGCGTTCGATCCGCCGCTGACGGTGCTGGTCCCACTGCAGATCTGTCACGGGCTGACGTTCGGCGCATCGCACCTCGGCGCTATGCATGTTCTGAGCAAGCTTGCGCCAGTCGATCGCGCAGCCACCGCGCAGGCCCTGTATGCGCTCGTCTCCACGCTTGGCATCTTCGTCGCCACCGCCATCTCGGCACGCCTGTATCCTACTGTCGGAGGCCAGGTGTATTTGGCGATGGCAGCGATGGCCACGATCGGTCTTGTTGCAGCCATCGCCATCCAGCGGCGATGATTGAGTCGTGACTTGCAATCAGCGGCTGGAACCGGGTCGCGCGCATGCGTTTCGGATCGCCGCGATGTTGGCTTCGTACGCGCCGCCTTTGAACACCGCAGAGCCCGCGACCAGCACGTCGACGCCTGCAGCGGTGCACAGCGGTGCCGTCTCCGGTGTCACGCCGCCATCGACTTCCAACTGGATCGGCCGCGCGCCGATCATCGATTTTATGCGCCGCATCTTCGCAATCATTTCCGGAATGAACGCTTGTCCGCCGAACCCCGGATTGACGGTCATCACGAGCACGAGGTCGAGTTGATCGAGCACATACTCGATCGCACTTTCCGGCGTCTGCGGTGTCAGCGACACGCCGGCCTTCTTGCCGAGCGCGCGAATAGTCTGCAGCGAACGATGCAGATGCGGTCCAGCTTCCGCGTGCACGGTGATCACGTCCGCCCCTGCCTTGGCGAACGCCTCGAGATATGGGTCTGCCGGCGCGATCATCAGATGCACATCGAAGATCTTCTTCGTATGCGGCCTCAGGGCCTTGACCACGTCCGGTCCGATCGTGATGTTGGGCACGAAATGGCCGTCCATCACATCAACATGCACCCAGTCGCAGCCGGCCGCGTCGATGGCGCGAACTTCGTCGCCAAGGCGCGCGAAATCAGCGGAGAGGATCGATGGTGCGATGAGAACGGGTGAGGGCACGGCTGCATCCTTCGACGACGTCGGTCCGTCGGGCATAACGTAAAATGAAGCCAGCCGAAAGCCGCGATCGCCGCAGAAACGTCTACCGCCAGAAAGGGTAAGGTCATGTGCCGCAACATCAAGACCCTGCACAATTTCGAACCACCCGCCACCGACACGGAAATCTCCGCCTCAGCCGTGCAATTCGTCCGCAAGTTGAGCGGCTTTGCGCAGCCGTCGAAGGCAAATGAAGCCGCCTTCAATCGCGCCGTCGAGAAGGTCACTGCCGCCGCGCGAGAACTGCTGGACACGCTTGAAACCAAGGCACCGCCCCGCGACCGCGAAATCGAAGCCGCCAAGGCCCGCGAACGCAACGCCGAGCGCTTCGGTTGACGGGTCGGCTCAGTCACCGCTGCCGCGAAACACACCGTCCTTGAAGAACACGCGGAACGGCGTCGTGCCGCTGTTGCTGCCGTCGATGGAGCGCCACTTGCCGTTGGTGCATAGCGTGCCGCCGTTCGTCGCGACGGCCTCGAACTCGATGTAGCTCGGGTAGACTGCAGGATTGTCGCCCGGTGCCACCGCCATGAAGGTCGTCATGCACTTGGCTCCTGAAATCACCGGATCATAGCCCTTGATCATGATGCCGTTGCCACCCGTCGACGGAAAGGTGCTCTTCAGCACGGGCCACGAAGCATAGTCGTCGGCCGCATGCGCGCCCGCAACTGCCGCCAGCACGGCCAGAATTGAGATCGCGGCAAGTTTGGTCATGGTCCAGGCCCCCCTCAGTGGTCGGTGATCATTGTACGGCGTTGACCTCCAAAAGTTTCACTCGGCGAAAAACCGCGCCGCCCGCAGCTTGACAACCGCCCACTAAGAACTAAATAAGAACATGGGGCGTGGAAGTTGGTCTGAAGACGGAGTAACCGTTGGAAATTAAAGCCAAACTTGCGATCCTCGCGGACGCTGCGAAATACGATGCGTCGTGCGCCTCCAGCGCCGCTCCCAAGCGCGATGCGCGCGGCGGCAAGGGCATCGGCTCCATCGAAGGGTCCGGCATTTGCCATTCCTATGCGCCTGACGGGCGCTGCATCTCGCTGCTCAAGATTTTGCTCACCAACGCCTGCATGTTCGACTGCGTCTATTGCGTCAACCGCAGCTCCTCCAATGTGCAGCGAACCCGCTTCACAGTGGACGAAGTCGTGGCGCTCACGCTCAGCTTCTATAAGCGCAACTATATTGAGGGCTTGTTCCTCTCGTCCGGCATCATCAGGTCACCCGACTACACCATGGAACAGATCGCGCTCGTCGCGCAGACGTTGCGCGAGGTGCACGGCTTCGCCGGCTACATCCACCTAAAAACCATTCCTGAGGCTGACCCGGCCCTTGTCGAACTGGCTGGCCGTTATGCCGACCGCCTCTCGATCAACGTCGAACTGCCGACAGCAGCCAGTCTCACGGCACTCGCCCCGCAGAAACAAATGCCGACTATCCGCCGCTCCATGGCTCGACTGCGCAAAACCATCGACGACCGGCATGGCGAACGCCGCGAAAATGCCAAGGCACCGATATTCGCTCCCGCCGGCCAATCCACACAGGTGATCGTCGGCGCCGACGCTTCCACCGACGTCGATATCCTGCAGATGAGCAGCAACCTCTATTCCGGCTATCGCCTGAAGCGGGTGTACTATTCCGGCTTCTCCCCCATTCCCGATTCTTCCGCCGCGCTGCCGTTGCGCCCGCCACCTCTGATCCGCGAGCACCGGCTCTATCAGGCGGATTGGCTGTATCGATTTTACGGGTTCTCCATCGACGAAATTGCCACCGCAACATCGGGTGGCATGCTCGATCCAGCGATTGATCCCAAACTCGCCTGGGCCCTTCTGCATCGCGGGCAATTCCCGGTCGACATCAACACCGCCGTCAAAGAGCAGCTGCTGCGTATCCCCGGCCTTGGCACGAAGGCCGTGACACGCATCCTCGAAACGCGTCGATTTCACGCCATTCGCCTCGACGATCTCCGCCGTCTCACGGCATCGATCAAGAAAATGCTGCCGTTCGTCGTGACCGCCGATTGGCGACCGACGGCCACGCTCGACAGTAGCTCGCTGGAAGCGCGGCTCAGACCCGCAGCCACGCAACTTGATCTGTTCGCATCGTGATGCAGACCATGACTCGCATCGAGCTTGCCGCAGCCGACGACGTCGACACGTTCTGGCACCACGCTGCAGCCCTGGCGGCGTCGGGCGTCCCTCACGAAGCGCTTGTCGTGGACATCGCCGGAGGCACTGCCGATCTCTTCGGCGGCACCCCCGCGACCGCGCCGTCGTCGTCGCCGCAAACTGCGTACGGCATATCAACGGTGTTGCGAGCGCTAGGCACCACAGCCCTACTGCACACCGATCCGCAGCGCTTCCGTCTCTTTTATCGCCTGATGCGCCGGCTGGAAGCAGAGCCATATCTGCTCTCCATCGCGTCAGATCCCGATGTCGCCCGCGCCGCCGCACTGCATAAGGCGGTGCGCCGCGACATGCACAAGATGACCGCCTTCGTGCGCTTTCGCGAGATCGTGGCACCGGATGGCCAGCCCGCGTTCATCGCTTGGTTCGAGCCCGAGCATCATATCGTCGCCGCCATCGCCCCGTTTTTCGTGCGACGTTTTGCCAACATGCGGTGGTCGATCTTGACGCCCCGCCGCAGCATTCATTGGGACGGCGAAACGCTCGTCGTCGCCGCTGGCGCGACGCGACGGGACGCTCCAACCGGCGATCCCGTCGAAGATGTTTGGCGCACCTACTACGCCAACATCTTTAATCCCGCTCGTTTGAAGGTTCAGGCCATGCAAACGGAAATGCCGAAAAAGTACTGGCACAACTTGCCGGAGTCGGACTTGATCGCGCCTCTGATAAAGTCCGCGCGGTCGCGCACCGCCGCCATGATCGCGGCGCCGGCCTCCATCCCCGCCAAGCCCATCCAACGCCCACCGGCGATATCAGCACCGCCGTTGACGATGGCGACAGTGATTGCGCCGGGCCCGGATGCAGTCACACTCGAGTCTCTGGCCGATGAAGAGGCGTCGTGCCGGCGCTGTCCGCTGTTTCAGCCGGCCACCCAAGTCGTTCCCGGCAACGGCGCACCAGATGCGCGCCTGATGTTTGTTGGCGAACAACCGGGCGACCAGGAAGATATCGCAGGTGTGCCGTTCGTCGGCCCCGCCGGCAACGTGTTCAACATCGCACTCGAACGCGTCGGCATCGACCGGACGCAGTGCTTCGTCACCAACGCCGTCAAGCATTTCAAATTCGAACCGCGCGGCAAACGTCGCCTGCACAAAAAACCCAACACGTCTGAAATCGATCACTGCCGCTGGTGGCTCGATATCGAACGCAAGCTCGTCAAGCCCCAACTCATCGTCGCCCTCGGCGTGACGGCCGCGCGAGGCATCCTCGGCAAGACCGTCACCATTTCCAGTATGCGCGGCCAAATCCAGCCGTTGAACGATCGCGAGCACGTGCTGGTTACCGTGCATCCGTCCTACCTGCTGCGCCTCACCGACGAAGCCGACAAACGCCGCGAATGGAACGCCTTCCTCGCCGATCTCGCCACCGCGAAAGATTGGCTCGCCGACCATCCACGTCTCTAGACTAGAATGCGTCCAGATAAAGTGTCGAGCGGCCACCGCCGCCCGCATACAACTGGTGCAGAAAAGCTGTTGAGATCAGGAGAGGCACCGTCAACTAATGACGATCACAGCACTCCCCATTTTCGTCATCCCGGCGCAGGCCGGGACCTACGACAAGGTGCAGACATCGGGTCACCCTGAGCTCGGTGCCAATAGCGTAAGCTGTCGTGGGTTCCGGCCTTCGCCGGAATGACGAGACGCAGGGCCATGATTGCGATTCAACTAGAAACAATCATGCTCTAGCAAACGTAAAAAAGGCCACTGATCCTTTACGGACCACTGGCCTAGTTTCGTGCTGTCAGACACGTATCAGCCCATGTAGCTGACAAACTTCGCGCTCAAGTAAGCATTCAAGCCTTCGCTGCCGCCTTCGTGACCGAAGCCGGAGTCCTTGATGCCGCCGAATGGCGTCTCAGGCAGCGCGATGCCGAAGTGGTTGATC
>JANLYD010000034.1:0-12427 GCA_031365465.1 Hyphomicrobiaceae bacterium | reverse complement strand
ATGTAAGGCCGGATAGGATGGTGCCAATCACGCTGCGCACCACGCTCGAACGAGGCTGCAACCTCGAACCCCTGAAGGTGTTTGATCAACACCACGCAGGCATTTTTCGAGCAGGTCCCCGGCGGCAAAACGGGACGTGATGCCAAGCATCACCTCTGATCACCCGGTATCACGTCCCGCCCCACCTTCGAGGGGCAGATGCGAACCGAAACTGGTACACCCACACGGCGCAGGCCGGTGTGGAGTTTGGTGTTTTTTTCCCTTCGCCCCGCGTGCGGAAGATGGGACGAACGGCACAAGAAAAATCAGCCGCAAACCACCACTCCGATGCGCGACCAGCGCATCGCGATGGGCACCGGCGCCGAGCGGCAAAACAATTATTTGCGCAGGCCGTCGCGGACTTCGTCGTAGTAGCCATCGAAGCCGACTTTGAATTTCACGCCGAGACGGACGGCATCGGAATGGCCGCTGATACGAAAGGTATTCGCGCCGACGGCGACGTCTGAATCAGCGAAATGGCTGTGCAGGTATTCGGCAAAGAAGATCGTATTGCCGCGATGCAATTCCGTGCCGCCGCCGTAGATCCCGCCGGTCAAGGTCTTGCCGTTCTTGGCGCCGAACGCGTCGGTTACGGTGACACCCTTGAAGCCGATTCCGCCGGTGCCGTAAAACACCCAATCAGGACGGGCGTAGACGCCGACGCGGCCGCGCAGGCTGGTGAAGTAGTCGGTGCCGTAGCGCGCGCCGACGATGGCTGCAGCGCCCTTGGCAACGCCGAAGTCACCTTCCGCGCCAAACGCCCAGCCGCCAGCACGGAGAAATTCGAAGCCGCCCGTGATGCCGGCGCCGTTGTTGCCGAACGAGCGGGAGTCGTCGAGCAAGCCCGTCCCGCCGTTGAGCGTCGTGGAGCCACCCTGCAGGAATGCGCCCACGCGGACCTGATGGGGACCTTCGTAATTCTGTGCGACAGCGGGCGCTGCAAACGCGACGGCGACGCTGACGGCAGCCAGCACGCGGCGAGTGGCGGTGCGGGTGAAGGCGAGTGGCGACATGATCAGATAGCTCCGTGGTTCGAAGCGCGCATCGGGCGCTGCTTCTCAAGCACATGGTCTCAAGCACGTGCCGGAGCAGAAACTGATTCGGTAGGCGGTGGGACAGCAAAATTGTGCGCGCGCAGAGGGATGCGAGCGGCGCGTTGCCGGCGGGGCACAGGTCATCGAGTGCAGATGTGCGAGGTGGCGTATCGATCGGGAAAAGTCCCGCGCATAGGCTCACGCGCTGCGCTTGCGGTCCGTTCGGGCGGAGCGATCAGACCGCCGGCGGCACCCACTTGTCGCGCATGGTGACGAGTTCTTCGGCGGCACTAGGGTGAAGGGCCATCGTCTCGTCGAAATCGCGCTTGGTGGCGCCCATCTTCATGGCGATGGCGGCCATTTGCACGATCTCGGCGGCGTCAGGCCCAAGCACGTGGCAGCCGAGCACCTTGTCGGTCTCGGCGTCGACGACGAGCTTCATCAACATGCGCTCGTCGCGTCCGGCCAGCACGTATTTCATCGGACGGAAGCGAGTCTTGTAGATGTCGACGGCGCCGAGTGCGCGCGCCTGCACTTCGCTGAGGCCGACGGTGCCGATCTCGGGTTCGGTGAAAACGGCAGTCGGTATCAACGCGTGATCGACGCGCCAAGGCTTGGCGCCGAACTGGCTGTCGGCGAAGGCATGACCTTCGCGAATGGCAACGGGCGTGAGGGCGATACGGTCGGTGACGTCGCCGACCGCATAAATGCTCGGCACATTCGATTGCGAGTGCTCGTCGACGATGACGGCACCGTTGGGCGTGAGCGCGACGCCGGCGGTGTCGAGGCCGAGGCCGCGTGTATTTGGACTGCGGCCGATGGCATACATGACCTGATCGAAAACGCCTGACGTGCCATCGGAAAACGTGACCGCAAGAGTGCCGGCCTCGCGTTGAATGGACGTGATGGTGCGTTGGGTGACGATATCGACGCCGCGATTGATCATGGCAGCGGTGACGTCGTCGCGGAGTTCCTGATCGAAGCCGCGCAGAATCTGATCACCGCGATAGATGAGCGTGGTCTTGGTGCCGAGCCCCGCGAATATCCCGGCGAACTCGGCGGCGATATAGCCGCCGCCGGCGATGAGAATGCGCTTCGGCTGCCGTTTCAGGTCGAACGCTTCATTGGAAGTGATGGCCAGTTCGTGGCCGGGCGTGGGGGTGGACAGCACCGGCGCGCCACCGGTCGCGATCAGAATTTTGCGCGCGCGAACCTGCTGGCCGGTCGCCAGAAAGGTGACGGTGTCGGGGCCTGTGACGACGGCGCGGGAAGCGATCGTTTCGACCTTCCAGCGTGCCAGCGTGCTGCGATAGGCAGCTTCGAGACGATCGATTTCCTTGTCCTTGTTGGCAATCAGCGTCGGCCAATCGAAGCTGGGTGCCGGAACCGTCCAGCCGAACCCCTTGGCGTCTTCGAACTCGCCATGGAAACGGCTGGCGTAGACGAGCAATTTCTTCGGCACGCAGCCGCGGATGACGCAGGTGCCGCCGACGCGGTATTCTTCGGCGATGGCGACGCGAGCGCCATAGCTGGCAGCGACTCGCGCGGCGCGGACCCCACCTGAACCGGCGCCGATGACGACGAGATCATAGTCGAATTGGGTCATTCCAAGATCCGCCGCGTGTAAACGTGTTCTAGTAGTTGCGAGATTTCAGACCCGCAACGTGATATTACGCGCCATCTTCCAAATCATCGAACTCGGTATAATCAGGGCTTTCGATCTCCTCGATCCCGTTCGGACCAGCGATGATGGCACGCTCGGCCATGCCGAGGAACAGGCCGTTCTCGACGACGCCGGGAATCATCTTCAGCATCAAGTCCAGGCTGTCGGGTTCGTCGATGACCTCGAAGGCGCAATCGAAAATGAAGTTGCCGCCGTCGGTAACGAAGGGCTGCCCGTCCGAACCGAGGCGCAACACGATGTCGCCGACACAGCCAGCGCCGGCGGCCAGTTCCTGGATCGTCTCGCGCGTGGAGCGAAGGCCGAAGCGCACGACTTCGATCGGCAGCGGAAACTTGCCGAGGGTCGAAACTTTTTTGGACGCGTCGGCGATGATGATCAGACGCGATGATGCTGCAGCGACAATTTTCTCGCGGAGCAGCGCGCCGCCACCGCCCTTGATCAACATGACCTCGTCGTTCAGTTCGTCGGCGCCGTCGATGGTGAGATCGAGGTCGGGATGGTCGTCGAGCGTGGTCAGTCGAATGCCGAGCGCGCGGGCTTGTGCTGCGGTTGCTTCCGACGTGGGCACGCAGATGACGTCGAAGCCGCTGCTGACTTTCTGGCCGAGCAGATCGACAAATTTGGCAGCGGTGGAGCCAGTGCCGAGACCCAGCTTCATTCCCGGCTCGACGTAGGTCAGAGCGCGTTCGGCGGCGCGGAGTTTGTAGTCGTCGTTGGCCATGATCTGCTCCCGTAGTGTGTTGCCGCGTGTTCTATGTCCGGGGACCGGCAGATGCAAGGAACGCGGGGATAACGAGTTCGTGGAGCATCGCCCCCACTCTTGTGGCAGTCGGGCGCAGCCATTACATGCGTCGTGCACAGCGCGTTTTGCAGGCGCATGTTCCCTTATCTCCAGTTCGAGACTTGACCCATGCGTCTATTCCGTCGCCGAGACTTCATCCCCGTGCTGCGTTTGTCCGGGCCGATCGGCATGGCGACGCCACTTCGGCCAGGGCTGGGATTGGCGACCTTGGCGGGTCCGCTCGAGAAGGCCTTCAAGATGTCGAAAGTGCCGGCAGTGGCCATCGCGATCAATTCGCCGGGCGGGTCGCCTGTGCAATCGAACCTGATCTTCAACCGCATCCGGCAACTGGCGACCGAGAACAAGAAGCGCGTGCACGTGTTCTGCGAGGACGTGGCGGCGTCGGGTGGATATTACATCGCGGTGGCGGGTGACGAGATATATGCGGATCCGTCGTCGATCGTGGGATCGATCGGCGTGATTTCACAAGGCTTCGGCTTCGAGAAAGCGATCGAGAAATTCGGGATCGAGCGACGGGTCTACACATCCGGCCTGAACAAGGGATCGCTGGATCCGTTCCTGCCGGAGAAACCAGACGACGTGGTGCGGTTGAAGGCGCTGCAAGCCGATGTGCACGATGTATTTCGCGGCATCGTGCAGTCGCGGCGAGGCGACAAACTCAGGGTGAACGAGCCGGATCTGTTCTCCGGCGCATTCTGGTCGGCGAAGGGCGCGCTGGCACTCGGGCTGATCGACGGGATCGGCGACATGCGGACGCGGATGCGCGAACTTTACGGCGCAAAGATCGAATTGCGGGCTGTGCCACTGGCCAAACCTGGCTTATTGTCGCGGCTGAGACGCGGTGGCGTGGGCGATATCGGGTTCAACGAATTCGGTCATGGTTCGAACACAATCGCAGCGTGGCTTGATGGTCAGTCCTTGGCGGGCGACGTGGTGTCGACGCTCGAGGCGCGCGCGCTGTGGGCCCGGTTCGGACTATGACGGTCCGGGGCACGGTGCCGTGAGGGCAGGTGGGAGAGACTGGACATGCCGCAAGTGGTGTTGCTTGCCGCCATCGGCGCGGGGCTCTATGCCGGATACAAAGCCCTGATGCGCGCGGGAGAGCGGCTGGCAGCGGAACTCAAACGAACCGAGGACGAAGCCAGCCAGCACGCGGCAAATGGTGCGCAAAAAGATCTTGGCACGTTGCAATACGATCCACGCAGTGGGGTCTACAAACCGGTCACGCGACAGTCGTAACGGCGTCTGATCGATCAAAACGGATTCCAGGTCGGCCGCGCGGTGAAGCGGATATAGCCGAGGTTGGCGCCGATCCGCAGGCCGATACCGGAGCGGATAGGGGCCATGTCGATGCGGCCGTTGCTCAGGTACGTGATGCCGATGCCGCCGACCACGAACGCTGAGCCTTCGATGCCGGTGAAGTTCGACATCACGTCTTCGGTCTGCCGAACCTTATAAACCAGGAACAGCGTCGACGCGCCTTGCGCGCCGAAGTCGGCGCCGAGCGAGGGACCGTGCCAATAGATCGGCGAGGTCCCACCACTGCGCAAATACATCGTGCCTGAGCCGTAACGCAGGCCGGCAATGAATGCGCCCCCGGTCTCCTGTCCGAGAATGTAGCCGGTGGGCCGACCGGATTTCGCGAACGCGTGTTCGAGAACGCGCGCGAGATTGGCCGACACCTTGCCGAAGATGCCACTCGAAGCGGCGACGATTTCGTCGATCGTGAAGCCGTCGTCGACCGGCAAGGACGCGACGGGTGGCAGAGCATCGCTGGGTGCCGGCTGATTTGATGCGATTGGCGGCAACGGCGGCGGTGCCGGACTGATGCCGGGAGGCGGTGTCTTGGTCTCAGTCGCCCACTTCTGATCCGATTTCTGATCCGCCTTCGCAGGTGGCGTAGCCCGTTGCGCGGGAGCCGGCTGCGTCGGCGGCGCAACAGCGGCAGTCTTCGGCGGTGCAGCGGGACCTGTCGCGTCGCCGGTCAACTGGTCGAGCCGGGTCAGCACATATTGGCTCTTGGTGCGAATGGTCGCTTGCAGCTCCAAACCCACAGCCTCGGCTTCGCCAAGGCGGGCGCAATCGACGGCACCTGTATCGTCCGCGCCGAGACGATCCAGTCTTGCGAGCAGATCGTTGGCGGATGCGTCGAGCTTGGCGGTACGCTCGTCTTCGAGAAGCGCGTAGCCCTTCTCCTCATAGTCCTGGTCGGACCAACCCTTGGCCTGTTTCAGCCGGAGGAGCTTGGCTTTGAGCGTTGGTTGTGTCGCAGCGGTCAACTGGCGCAGCTTCTCACCCGCCGCGTCGATCGCGGCACCGAGTTGACTGCGATCGCAAGTCTGCGCGTGCGCGCGCGCAAGCGTCACCGGGAATACAAGTGCAGCCGTGATCGCCACGATGGCGGCGCGGCCGCCGAAAATACAGTAAATGCTCATGCAATCGCTTAGGCCGACTAGGCGACGGCGTCAAATGCTAGAGCGCCGGCCGACGCTGTCGGCATCGACCGGCACCAAGAGATATCAGGCCGTGACGTGCTTGAACATGTTACGGCGGGCTTCGTCGTCCATCTCGGTCTTGAAGATGTGCTTGTCCTTGAGCGCGACAGCCCGGACTGCTGCGGGACGCGCAGAGATCTCGTCGGTCAGGCGCTTCAAGTTCGGAAATTTCGCCCAGCCGTTCTCGCCCAGAATGAAGGGGATCATGCGGGCCCAGCCCCACACGTTCATGTCGAGGATCGTGTACGTTTTGCCGAGCATATATGCGTTTGCGCCCAGCTTCGCCTCGAGGATGGCGAAATGCCGGACCGCTTCAAACTGGTAGCGCTCGTTGGCATAGGGCAGTTGAGTTTTGGCGAAGTGCTTGAAGTGCACGGCCTGGCCGGAATAGGGGCCGACACCCGTGCCGACGAACATCATCCACGACAGCAGCTGAGCACGTTGGGCAGGCGTATTCTCGGGCAGGAATTTGCCGGTCTTGTCAGCGAGGTAGAGAAGTATCGCGTTGCTGTCGAACACGGTCACGTCGCCGTCGACGATGGCCGGCACCTTCTGGTTGGGGTTGATGGCGGTATAGGCGGGCGTGAATTGCTCGCCCTTGCGCGTGTCGACCGGCATCGCCTCGTAGGTCAGCCCAGCTTCTTCGAGAAACAGGGCGATCTTGGTGGGGTTGGGCGAACCGTTGAAGTAGAATTTCATCACGTGTGTCTCCGATGGGCCGTGCGCATGGGCGGCAAGGATGCAGTCTTAGGACTGGAGGGCGGTCGGTGACAATGGGAATGCGATGCCGGCAGTTCGACGGCAGCGTTGCCGCAAACCCCGTCGACAAGGGCGGACGCTTGTGTCTCCATGCGGGCTGCACACGACGACATCGAAGAGGTCCATCATGGATATTCGACCAGCAGACAAGCATCCGACCCGCAAGGGACCCGCCGAATGGTTCACCGGAACGGTCTGGCAAGACCCGATCGCCGACTGCCCGGCGCCTGCACGATTGCGCGTCAACCGGGTGAGTTTCGAGCCGGGCGCGCGCACCGCATGGCATACGCATCCGCTGGGGCAGACGCTGCACGTGCTGTCGGGAGTTGGCCGTGCGCAGACACTCGGCGCGCCCGTGATGACGTTGCGACCCGGCGATACTGTGTGGATTCCACCCGGTGAGAAGCATTGGCATGGTGCTGCACCGGGTACTGGTATGGTGCATCTGGCCATGCAGGAAGCCTTGAACGGCACGGCGGTCGTATGGATGGAGCATGTGTCCGACGCCGACTATAATGTGTCACCCGCCAGTTGATGGACGGACCAGAGCAGGTGCTCAGGTGAGTTGCGGCCGTCGCAGGCATCATCCACGTCTGAAGTCGAACCAGAAAATCCCGAGGGACGAATCCAATGATCAACGTCATCGCAATTCTTAACTGTAAGCCGGGCCAACGGGAAACGGTGCTCTCGGCATTCCGCGCGAACATGGCGGCTGTGCATGCCGAGAAGGGCTGCATCGAATATGTGCCGGTCATCGATACCGAAGGCATGGGCAAATTCCAGACGCCGCTGGGACCGGACAGCTTCATGGTCATTGAAAAGTGGGCGTCGAAGGAAGACCTGATGGCGCATGCGGCCGCGCCGCACATGGCCGCATACGGTGCGAAGGTGAAAGAGTTGCTGGCCGGTCGCGTGATTCACGTGCTGAGCGGGGCCTGATCTCTAGACTCGTATCCCGGCGTTCGCCGGGATGACGAACCATGTGGTTACCACCGAGTTCAGCCATGTCCGTTAATCGCCGATTGCCGTCGAAAACCGTTGCAGGCGTTGCATCGCCAGGGGCTTATCCGACCGTGCGGATGCGGCGTAACCGCAAGGCGGACTGGTCCAGGCGTCTGAATGCGGAGCATCGGCTGTCGGTCGACGACTTGATCTGGCCGATCTTCCTGATCGACGGGGCGACGGCGCGGGTGCCAGTGGCGCACATGCCCGGCGTCGACCGGATCAACGTGGCGGAGGCGGTACGGGCGGCCGAGCAGGCCTATGCACTGGGCATACCGGCGATAGCGCCATTTCCGTACGTGGAGCCGAGCCTCCGCGATCCGACCGGCAGCGAGGCGATCAAGGCGACGAACTTGATGTGCCGCGCAGTGCGGGCCATCAAGGCGGCCGTGCCGGAGTTGGGCTTGATCACGGACGCAGCCCTCGATCCCTACACCAGCCACGGGCACGACGGCCTGATGTCGGATGACGGGCGCGTCGTCAACGACGCGACGATCGAGGTGCTGTGCAAGCAGGCGCTGGCGTTGGCGCATGCCGGCGTCGATTGCATTTCGCCATCGGACATGATGGACGGGCGCGTCGGTGCGATCCGGGCAGCACTCGACGGCGCCGGATTCGAAGACGTGCAGATCATGTCTTACGCGGCGAAATATGCGTCTGGGTTCTATGGTCCTTTCCGCGACGCGATCGGGTCGAACAAGACGCTCAAGGGCGACAAGCGCACGTATCAGATGGATCCGGCGAATACCGATGAAGCTATGCGCGAAGTGGCGATGGATATCGCCGAGGGTGCCGACATGGTGATGGTGAAGCCCGGCATGCCGTATCTCGACGTGCTGAGCCGGGTGAAGGCGACCTTCGGGGTGCCGACGTTCGCCTATCAGGTGTCGGGCGAGTACGCGATGTTGATGGCCGCGATCAAGAACGGCTGGCTGGAGGGCGACCGGGTCATCCCGGAAGCGCTGTTGGCATTCAAGCGCGCAGGCGCTGACGGCATCCTGACGTATTTCGCGCCGGAAGTGGCAAAGCGGCTGAAGGCCGGCATGTAAGCGGTTGCGATGCCTTGGCGTCTGATCTGCGGCTGGACGTGCGTTTGGGCGGTGCTGTGTCTTGGCGGATGCAGCGGTCTGATCGACAGTGATGCGGCTCGCCTATGCCGCACGCTGTTGCCGGTGTTGGAGCGCGATGCCGGGCCGATCGACATCCTCAGCACCGTCATAAGCGGGCGGACGGTGACGGCCGAACAAGCCGTCTCGATCGACTATCGCGTTCGGGAGACGAGCGTCGGTGGCGTACCGCGTCGAATCTCGTGCCTGTTTGCAAAGCAGGGTCCGGAGCGGCGCGCCGATCCCGCGTTGGGCGCTGCAGCGTTACTCGATGCCGTCGTAACCGATGATGGTGCGCTAGGGCCGCTGCGGCTTCATCTGCTCAAGCAGAATTGGATTGCGCGGGGTGGCGCTACGGCGGCCGATCCAGCGCCCTTCGCCACGTTCGGTCCGCTACCCAGCGTGCCCCGCTGGTTGGCATTGGGGGTCCAGACCGGAGTGTCGGCCCTGCCGGTGATCTCGATCTATGCGCTGTTGGCTCTGGCGTATGCGCTGATTTACGGCTTGGTCGGGCGCATCAATCTGGCATTCGGTGAATTGACCGTCCTCGCGGGCTATGGCGCATTCCTGGGCATAGCCGCAGTGGAGAGCCGATGGGGCCTCGCTGCCGCGCTGATGGCGGGAGCGGCACTGGCCGGCTTCACCGGGCTGTCGCAAGGCGCCGCGTTGGGACGCTGGGTGCTGGCGCCATTGGTCGGGCGGCCGGGGCAGCACCTGCTGATCGCGACGATCGGACTGTCGCTGTTCTGGTCGGAACTGCTGCGGATCACGCAGGGCAGTTCGAACAAGTGGATCGGGCCGATGTTCAACCGGCCATTGGCACTCATGCGCGACCGGGACTTCGTGGTGACCGCGACGCCGATGGCGCTGCTGTTGCCGTTGTTGGCGGGTATGGCGGCGGTGGCGCTGCTGATGGTGATGCACGCGACGCGGTTCGGCCGGCGGTGGCGAGCATTTGCCGACGATGCAATGGCAGCGGCGCTGCTTGGCGTCGATCCACAACGGCTGATTCTGACGACGATGCTGTTGGCGTCCGGGTGTGCGGCGCTGGCCGGATTTCTGACCACCATCTACTACGGCGGTGTGGGATTTGCGGGCGGGCAGATGATCGGCCTCAAGGCGCTTATCGCGGCTGTCATCGGCGGGATCGGCTCGATACCCGGCGCACTGGCCGGCGGTATCGTGTTGGGATTGGCCGAAGCCATCTGGTCGGCGCTGTTCCCGATCGAGTTCCGCGATCCCGCAATTTTCACGGCGCTCGTGGTGATGTTGGCGGTGCGACCGGAGGGGTTGCTGGGAGTGCGAGATCGGTCGTGACAACCGTGTGTCGATGCACGGCGAGCGGATTGGAATTGCGGAGGACGTGGGGCTGCGCATAACCTGGGTCGCGCAGACAGATGCAGGAGTTGCCGAATGCACATTGAACCTGGACTGGTGGACGGATCGAAGATCGCGTTGAGCTATCTCACGGCGGCTGCCTCGTCTGCCGTAGCGCTGCGGCATGTCGGCTTGGCGATCGGCGAACGAGGTGTCGCGTCGGTGGCGCTGCGCAGCGTGATCGCGACGGTCGGGGTGTTGGTATTCTTCGAACTGCTGCCGAAGTTCCCGGTCGGGGTGGCGGAGGTGCATTTCATTTTGGGTTCGACATTGTTCCTGATTCTCGGCGTCGGCCCGGCCGCAATCGGATTGGCGCTAGGGCTGCTGATCCAGGGCCTGCTGTTCGCGCCGACAGATTTGCCGCAGTACGGCATGAACGTCACCACGTTGCTGGTGCCGTTGTTCGGCCTGCACATGCTGGCGCGGAAAACGATCGCCGATGGTACCGCCTACGTCGATCTGAAATACAGCCAGGTGCTGGGACTATCGACGGCATTTCAGGGCGGCGTCGTCGCGTGGGTGGCCTTCTGGGCCATCTATGGCGCGGGCCTGGGTGCCGAAAATCTGGCCGCCATCTTGACGTTCGGTGGGGCCTACGTGCTGGTCGTCGTGGTCGAGCCGCTCGCCGATCTGCTGGTGCTGTTCGCAGCCAAGCAGTGGCGCGGGCTGGACGGCTCGGCTGCCGTGTCACCACGGCTATATGCTGGACATCGATGAACCCCAGCCAAGCGGCGGGCGTTCGTCACCTGTGCCGACGTGCTTGCGCGAGGGCTGATTGCCCTTTGTTTCGACTATCGTCGCCCCTACCTGTGCGCCGCACAATCGTCTAAAGAGACGCGCACAGAGGCCCGTCCTTGCGCGACCGAGTGATTCGTTCTTACTTTGGTCTCGCGCGCTCCCTTCAGAAGAGCCCACCGATGTCCAGAGAACCGCAAAACGCTGCCTTCGCCCAGTCGTCGTTTCTCGACGGCGCGAATGCCGCCTACATCGAGCAGATGCAGGCGATTTACGACCGCAACCCGGGCGGCGTTCCCGAGGAATGGCGGCGATTCTTCGAGACCATGCAGGATGCGCAGGCGGCCACGGGGCCGTCTTGGGGCCGCAACGGTGGCGGCGGAGAAATGAACAAGGATTTGCTGGGCGCGCTGACGGGCGACTACGGACCGAACGAAGCCGAGTTGCGCGGTCGTATCGAAAGCCGCGCGCAACAGGCCGGTTATGATCTGACGCCGGTAGCGAGCTTCCGGGCCACCCAGGACAGCATCCGCGCGCTGATGCTGATCCGCGCCTACCGTGTGATGGGCCACCTCATTGCCGACCTCGATCCGCTCGATCTCACCGAACGCAAGGTCCACAAAGAGTTGCGGCCGGAAACCTACGGCTTCACCGAGGCCGATCTCGACCGCCCGATCTTCATCGACAAGGTGCTCGGCCTGGAAATGGCGACCGTGCGCCAGATGCTGAAGATTCTGAAGAAGACCTACTGCCGGCATATCGGCGTCGAGTTCATGCACATCACGTCGCCGCTGCAGAAGGCGTGGATCCAGGAGCGCATCGAGGGCGCCGACAAGGATGTGACGTTCACGGTCGAGGGCAAGAAGGCGATCCTCAACAAGTTGATCGAGGCCGAGGGGTTCGAAAAATTCGCGGACGTCAAATATACGGGCACCAAGCGGTTCGGCCTCGAAGGCGCGGAATCGATGGTTCCGGCGCTGGAGCAGATCATCAAGCGCGGCGGCCAGCTCGGCGTGAAGGAGATCGTGATCGGTCTCGCCCACCGCGGACGGCTGAACACGCTGGCCAACGTGATGGCGAAGCCCATGCGCGCCATCTTCAACGAATTCCGCGGCGGCTCGTTCAAGCCGGACGACGTCGAAGGCTCAGGCGACGTGAAGTATCATCTCGGCGCCTCGTCCGATCGTGAGTTCGATGGCAACAAGGTGCATCTGTCGCTGACGGCCAATCCATCGCATCTCGAAATCGTCGATCCGGTTGTCCTGGGTAAAGTGCGCGCCAAGCAGGATCAACAGGGCTGCACGCCGAACGACCGGCGCGCGGTACTGCCGCTGCTCATCCATGGTGATGCGGCGTTTGCCGGGCAGGGTGTGGTTGCCGAATGCTTCGGGCTA
>JANLYD010000009.1:0-1507 GCA_031365465.1 Hyphomicrobiaceae bacterium | reverse complement strand
CCGATGCCGTTCGCCTCGACGAAGTGCGCGCGATCACGCCGGAGATCGAGGCGATGGCTGGCGACGCGGGATCGGAACTCTCTCGTGGCGGCATGAAAACGAAAGTCGAAGCGGGCCGCATCGCGCTGGGTTCGGGCATTCACATGGTCATCGCATCGGGCAAAAATCTGCACCCGTTACGGCAACTGGTCGAAGGCGCTCCGTGCACCTGGTTCGTCGCTGCGGCTGATCCGGTCACCGCGCGCACGCGCTGGATTGCCGGACAACTCGAGCCAGCCGGCACCATTCACGTCGATGCGGGCGCCGAAAAGGCTTTGTTGTCGGGTAAAAGTCTGCTGCCGGCTGGCGTGACCAAAGTGGAAGGTGCGTTTCAGCGGGGCGACGCGGTGGTGATCAGATCGCCATCGGGCATGGAGTTGGGGCGCGGTCTGTCGGCGTATGGCATCACTGAAGCGCGCCAGATTGCCGGCAAGAAATCCGGCGAGATCGAAAGCATTCTCGGCAATGCCGGCCGCGCCGAACTCATCCATCGCGATGACATGGCGCTGCATCGGAGTTGAGCAGATGTCCCCGATTTCCAACGGTTTCACAGCTCTTGTCAAACAAGACGGCGCGTGGTGGGTCGGCTGGATCGCGGAAATTTCCGGCGTCAATTGCCAGGAACCGACGCGAGAGCACTTACTGGTCAGCTTGCGGACTACGCTCGGCGAGGCGCTGAACCTCAATCGGTCCGACGCAATCGCCGCTGCTGGCGAAGGCTTCGTCGTCGTCGAGATCACATCATGATGCGGCGCGATTTCGTGGGGCATATGATGAAAAGCGGTTGCCGGTTGGAACGCGAAAGCCAGGGTCATTCATGGTGGATCAATTCAGCCTTCGCCAAGCGGTCTTCGGTGCCACGGCACAGTGAGCTTGCGGATGTGCTGGTCGAGAAGATATGCAGCGACCTCGGCATTGATCGGCCGAAGTAAGCGCGACTTAGAACGAGAGTCCGACGTGACCATACTTGAGAAGAAAACAATGGCCGGCGTCGACGTGGCAGCCCTCATGTCCGGCATCGGGCGGGCGGCGCGCTCTGCTTCGCGCGAAATCGCGTTGGCGTCGACCGCTGCAAAAAATCTCGCACTGACGACGGCGGCAAAGACGTTGCGTCATCGGACTTCTGAAATCCTGCAGGCCAACGCTGCCGATCTCGACGCTGCCCGCGCGCGCGGCACGACCGGCTCGTTTCTTGATCGTCTCGCGCTGGACGCCAGCCGTATCGACGCCATCGCAGGCAGTCTCGAAGACATTGCTGCATTGCCCGATCCCGTGGGCGAGACGATTGCCAAGTGGACGCGACCGAACGGGCTGGAAATTGCGCGCGTGCGCACGCCTCTGGGTGTCATCGGCATCATTTTCGAGAGCCGTCCAAACGTCGTCGCAGATGCCGGCGGCTTGTCGCTGAAGGCCGGCAACGCCTGCATTCTGCGCGCCGGCTCCGAGAGCGAGCGTTCGGCGCGTGCCA
>JANLYD010000469.1:0-2630 GCA_031365465.1 Hyphomicrobiaceae bacterium | reverse complement strand
CCGCGTGATCGACCGCACGAGCTGCGGCTGATCGAGATCCTGCAGTGCACCCCGATTGTCCTGCGGCCGCGTCACCGTGCCGGAAAGGACAAGGACGGGCGCCCGCGAGACGTGAGCATTTGCGATACCCGTCACGGCATTCGTGAATCCGGGACCGGCCGTGACCAGGGCAACGCCCATTTCGCCCGTGAGTTCCGCATGTGCCTGCGCCATGTGCACGGCACAGCGCTCGTCGCGCACGTCGATGATGCGAATGCCTTCGGCGTCGAGCCGCATCCAGATCGGCATGATGTGGCCGCCGCAAAGGGCGAACACATGCTTGACGCCGCGCGCCTTGAGGGTGCGGGCAATGAGACCGGCAACGCTATCGGGTGATATCATCATGATGTCAGACCATCAAAGCACTGAGGAAGGATAAGGTTGCCACCGAGAAGGCATGCGTCGTCAGAATAGCGCCCGAGGTCACGCCTGTTTCGAGATCGTACGTCTTGGCAATGGTGAATATGCCTGAGCCGATGGGCAGCGCGCTCAAGAGAACCGCCGCCTGAGCCCACATCTTGGGCATCGAGAACACGCAGAAGGCCAAGGTGGCCGTGATGGCGGGCTGCAACAGCAGCTTGAGCACCGTCAGCCGCCCGATCGCTGCGTAGTCGCGGCTGGCGAGTTTGGTCTGCGCGAGCGACAGACCGATACAGAACAGCGCCGTGGGTGCGGCGGCATTGCCGAGGAGAAGTGCAAACCCTTCGAGCGGCTCTGGGAAAGCCAATCCCGTCACACTCGCTGCTATCCCGGCGAGCGGCGCTATGAACAACGGATTGCGAATGAGCGAAGCGAGTACTTGCCGGATGGCGTGCCGCAGGTTTCCGCCCCCCTTCAACACCAGCTCGACGAGAATGATCGCGAGAAGGAACTGCACACAGGCCGTGAGCAACACCGACATCGCAGCAGGGGCAATGCCCTCGCGGCCGAAAACGAGAAGGCACAACGGCACGCCCATGAACCCGACGTTGCTGTAGCCCGCATTGCAGCCTTCGATGAGCGCATCGGCGGCCGGTTGACCTTTGCGGCGGCTGATGGCGAAACCCACCATCCAGGTGACGGCGACGCCTCCAGCGAACGCCGCAAGAAAGCTCAGCTGGCGCAGTTGATCCGGTGCGGCCTTGGCCATGGCAATGAAGATCAGGGCAGGCAGCGCGAAATAGAAGGCGAAGCGGTTGAGTTTGTCGGTGGCGGTGGGTTCGAATAGTACCGAACGGCCGGCAAGTAAGCCCACGAGTATCACGCCGAACACCGGCAAAGCTGCGTTCAAGACTGTGTGCATGCGCGGGCTCGATCACTCTATCTGGTTTTGGCTTCATGCGCGTACCTCGCCTTAAGCTCGCGGTGCAGTATCTTGCCTGTCGCATTGCGTGGCATGTCGTGATCGCCGATAAAGGTGAAGGCGCGCGGGCGCTTGTAGCCGGCAAGTCTCTCTTTTGCCCATTCGGCCAGATCCGCTTCGGTCAATGTCACGCCGTGATGCGGGACGACGACTGCAAGAACGCTTTCGCCCCATTTCTCGTGTGGAACGCCGATAACGGCAACGTCCTTCACCTTCGGGTGCGCACCGACCGCCGCTTCGACTTCGGAGGGGTAGACGTTCTCGCCGCCGGAAATGATCATGTTGCTCTTGCGATCCACAAGCCGGATGTAGCCATCGCCATCTCGCCGCGCCATATCACCGACGGTGCAATAGTTGCCGCGGAAGGCCTCTTTGGTTTTCTCCGGCAGCTTCCAATAGCCGTCGAAGGTGTAGGGATTGCAGGAGTAGAGTTCGCCGGTCTCGCCGTCCGGCACTTCGTTGCCGTTGTCGTCAAGCAGCTTGATGGGCGCGGAGCCGACGCATTCCCGGCCGACAGTACCGAGCTTGTCGAACTGTTCGTTCGGGTGGAGCATGGTCACCCATCCGGCTTCCGTCGATCCGTAGAGTTCGAAGAGACCAGAGTTGCGGAACAGTTCCATCACGGCGCGTTTGGTGTCGGCGCGGGCCGGCGCGGATGACACCATGAGCTTGCGGACGCGCGAGAGGTCGTGGCGCGCTTTCAGTTCGGCGGAGAGAGCCAGCATCATGATGTAGTGCGTGGGAACGAGTGACGTGAACGTCGAGCCGCCTTGCGCCAACGTCCGCACGCACTCCTCCGGATCGAAACTCTTGCGCGAGTAGATCGTGGTGGTGGCGCCGCAGTAGGCAAACGCGCCAAAGAAATAGAGAGAATTTGCGTGGCACATCGGCATGACAAGCAGTGCGCCATCGTCGCGATTGAGCCCAAGCTCGATCGCGGTGACCAGCGCCATGTTGGCGGCGCCATGGTGACTGCGGATGGCCCCCTTGGGTTTTCCCGTCGTGCCGGACGTGTACATGAGCGTCCAGGGCTCGGAGAGCGACTGGTGCTGATGCAGTTCATTCTCGCTCGCCGCGCTAATCAATGCTTCATAGTCGCGGTATCCCGTAATGGGTGCGCGCCCGAACCCAATAATGCGATCACGCGCGACGGGGAGATGGGCGCCCATACCCTCGATGACGCCAAAGAGGTCATCCTGCACGATGATGGCCGAGGCTTCGGCGTTCTCGATGATGTAGGCAGCTTCGC
>JANLYD010000466.1:0-1553 GCA_031365465.1 Hyphomicrobiaceae bacterium | reverse complement strand
CACACCCGTCGAGCAATTGAGCGTCGGCCTGTGCCAGATGGTCGAGATCGCCAAGGCGCTGTCAAAAAGCGCCCGCATTCTGGTGATGGACGAACCGACCAGCTCGCTTTCGGAGAGCGAGACTGACGCGCTGTTCAAGCTCGTCGAGCGGCTCAAAAAGAACGGCATCTCCATCGTCTACATCTCGCATCGCATGGCCGAGATATTCCAGGTCTGCGATCGGATCACCGTGCTGCGCGATGGCGAGACCGTGCTCACGGAGGACTGCGCCAATTTGTCAATGGATCACCTCGTTGAGGCGATGCTGGGCGGCACGACCGGCGCGTCCATGTCCTGGCACGCCCGCGATCACGCTCTAGGGGCAACCCCGGTGCTGCAAATCGAGAACCTGGCGCTCGAGGGCCATTTCGACGGCGTGAGCTTCGCGCTTCAACCCGGCGAGATTGTCGGCTTGGCCGGGCTGATGGGCTCGGGCCGCACGGAAATTGCCGAAACCATCTTTGGCATTCGAAGCCCAACCGCCGGCCAGGTGCGCGTCGACGGCAAGCCAATCCGCAACAACCGGGACGCGATCGATGCCGGCGTCGGTCTGGTGCCC
Organism: Hyphomicrobiaceae bacterium; assembly: GCA_031365465.1. Lineage (GTDB taxonomy): Bacteria > Pseudomonadota > Alphaproteobacteria > Rhizobiales > Hyphomicrobiaceae > JABFRJ01. The sequence goes on along the minus strand of JANLYD010000466.1, from coordinate 955 downwards.
GAGAACCGGCGCACCCAGGGCCTCGTGCTCGACCATTCGCTGCGCGACAACGTCATGCTGCCGAATTTGAAACGCTTTACCCGAGGCATTCTTCTCGACGATTCCGCGGCCACTGCGACGTCAACGGAGTTCATCGGGCGCTTGAAGATCAAGACCGATAGCCCGGACAAAATCGCCCGCATGCTATCGGGCGGCAACCAACAAAAGATCGTGCTTGCCAAGTGGCTTGCCCGCCAGCCGAAGGTTCTGATTCTCGACGAGCCAACCATGGGCGTCGACATCGGCGCCAAGTCCGACATTATCGAGATCATCAGGAAGCTCGCGGCCGCCGGGGCTGCCGTCCTCGTCATCTCTTCGGAGTTCGAAGAACTCCTGGCGATGAGCGATCGCCTGCTGGTCATCCAGGGTGGCCGGCTGGTGAAAGAATTTGACCGGCGCGACATTGAATCTGAGGAGGTCTTGCATCATGCCGTCCAAGGTTGACACAGGTTTGGCGGCTGAGGCGAGCGCCGCGCGGCCCGTGACGGCGGCGCCGCGCTTGCGGATCCAACTCAACGATTACGTCGTTTACATCGTGTTCGCCGCCGTTTTGATCTTCTTTGCGCTGACCATCGGCGACAAGGGCTTTCTCACGGTCGCCAACCTGTTCAACATCACGCGCACGACGTCGATGATCGCGGTGATGGCGGTGGCCATGACCTTCGTGATCTCGGCCGGCGAACTTGACCTGTCGGTTGGGTCCACGGCGGCGCTCGCCGCGCTCACGGCATCGCTGGCCATGCAGGCAGGCTACGGGGTCGTCGGCGGCGTCGCTGCGGCGGTCCTGTCGGGCCTCGCCGTCGGGGCGCTGAACGGCTTCTTCGTGACGTTCGTGAACATCCCGTCGTTTCTGGTGACGCTCGGCATGCTCCAATTCATCCGCGGGCTCGACATGCGCGTCACCTATACCAAGCCG
>JANLYD010000465.1:0-20416 GCA_031365465.1 Hyphomicrobiaceae bacterium | reverse complement strand
ATGCACGATGACCTTTGCTCCGTGACGCCGAGTGTTCTCGATCTTCACCATCGGCGTGCCGACGGGCATCACGATGGTGGAAGGAATGCCGAGCCGTTTCGCGTGATAGGCAACGCCTTGCGCATGATTGCCGGCCGACATTGCGATGACACCGCGCAGGCGTTCGTCGGCTGACAGCGCCAGGAGCCGGTTGAGTGCGCCGCGTTCCTTGAACGAAGCCGTGAACTGCAGATTTTCGAATTTCAGCCAGACGCGGCAATCGAGAATGTCACCGAGCGTCCGGCTCTCGTCGCAATCGGTATTAAGAACGGCACCAGCGATCGCGATGGCCGCCTGCTTCACCAACGGCAGGGATACGTCGGGTGCGCCTTTGGAATATGCGCTCGCAGGCCTATTGGATGGCATTTGCAAGCCTCGAAGAAGCGGCGACAGAGCCGCCCGATGAACGCACGGTGAATGTGTCTTTCACAACACGCTCACACGGCCAAGCGTAAAAACACTTTAAGAGATGGGACGGCGGGCCCCCAATCCGGTCCGTCAGGCCAAAGGCGAGACGCTTCCGCCGCCAAGGCCCTGAAACAGCCCAGCGTGATCACCATGTCAGTCAACAACGTCTTTCTTGCTCTCGCAGCCGCCAGCGCTTTCGTCGGTGCCATTGTCGTTGCAGCAGGGCCCGAACAGCGCCGCGTCGATTACGCGATGCCGATGTACACCACGCCGAAATAGGCGACTCCGCTAGCGTCGGCAGACGACACCGAGCGCGGGAATGTGACCGCTACGCCGCGTTCGTAAGCCGATGCTGGAGATCGAACACCGCGAGCATATAGCCGACGCGATCCTCCATCGCTTCCGCCATGATCGAGAAGTAGTTCGGTGTCTCCGGCAAGATCTCGCCGATCACTTCCCCATATTCGAATTTCAGATCGGCTTCGTGCTTTCGCGCGATGGCTTGCATCTTGGCGTTTTCGGCGAGGCAACTCATGTAGAGGCGATGGATGCCGCGATTGCGCGCTGAACGGATCACGCGGCCCATCAGTTCGCTGCCAAGGCCGTGATCCTGAAATGCCGTCTCGACCGAGAAAGCCGCTTCGGCCTCGTCCCCCCAGCGGTCGCCGAGCTTGCGCAGTTCGGCGGCGGCGTGAACCTGATTTCCCTCGGTATAGGCATAGACGATGCTCCCCATGTCGTGCATGCGGGCAGCGTAATCTTCGATGAACTGATCCGACACCGAATGGGCAAAGCGCATTCTGCGGCTGTCTTTGTCGAGCCGCAGCAGATGGTCGCGAAACGCGTTGGTTTCGGTCGGCCACAACTTGCGGATCGATCCCGTCATGGGCTGACGGTTGTTTAAGATACTCATGGTCATCTCCGTCTCGGGGCCCGCAGAAAGGGCCCTAATAGGCTTGACGACGAGCATACAGGATTACGCTGCATCGCACAATAACCGGTTAACAGATCAACTATATGTAAAGCAAACCAGAGGGTTATAGAAAGTGCAACGCAGCATAAAAATGTCGCAAATACGATCTTTTGTGCGCTGAAACGTGCGTTGCCGAATACACACTCGTTCACAACACCTTGCACAACGCAAACAGCCCGCGCGAGTTGCGCGGGCTGCAAAGTATTGCGAAAAACAGTGTCGATCAGCGCTTGGAGAACTGATAGCTGCGACGCGCTTTCATCTTACCAAACTTCTTGCGTTCGACGACACGGCTGTCGCGTGTCAGGAAACCGCCCTTCTTGAGCACACCGCGCAAATCCGGCTCGAAGTAGGTGAGCGCCTTTGAAATGCCGTGGCGGACGGCACCGGCCTGACCGGACAATCCACCGCCGAGAACGGTCGCATTGACATCGTACTGAGCCTCACGTGCAGCGATCTTGATAGGCTGCTGCAGCAACATCTGCAACACCGGGCGCGCGAAGTATTTGGAATAGTCTTTACCGTTGATGGTGATTTTGCCACCACCGCGCTTGATCCAGACGCGAGCAATAGCGTTCTTGCGCTTGCCAGTTGCATAGGCGCGGCCCAGCTTGTCCAGCTTCTGAACGTGCACGGGGCCGGCTGCGACAACGGCTGCGGCGGGCATCTCGCTTTTCAGATCGGCGAGGTCGGCAAGTGTTTTGGTTTCTAGTGCCATCGTCTCAGATCCCCACGTTCTTGCGGTTCATCTTGGCGACGTCGATCGCCACCGGGCTTTGCGCTTCGTGCGGGTGCTTCTCGCCAGCGTAGACTTTGAGATTACCGAGCAGCTTCTTTCCGAGCGGACCACCGGCGATCATGCGTTCGACGGCCTTCTCGAGCACGCGCTCTGGAAATTTGCCTTCGAGGATCTGCCGGGGCGTACGCGTCTTGATGCCGCCGGGATGGCCGGTATGCCAATGATACTGTTTGTCTTCGCGCTTCTTGCCGGTGAACACCACCTTGTCGGCGTTGATCACGATGATGTTGTCACCCGTATCGATATGCGGAGTATAGGTAGCGCGATGCTTGCCTTTGAGGCGCAGCGCGATCACGGAAGCAAGGCGGCCGACAACCAAGCCTTTGGCGTCGATCACGAACCACTTCTTTTCGATCTCGCCGACTTTGGCGTTGTAGGTCTGCATGGACCTCGATCCTTCGTTGATGAATGGCTGCGCTCACAAACCGACAGCCGGCTTGGAGGAAGCGAGCTCAGATCGAATGTCGTGATCCAGCCATCAAGGCCACACCACTCACGAAGACCTCACGCCGCCGGAGAAGCCTGTCGTATATCGACCTACCCAGGCCCTGTCAAAGCAATACGCAACAACGCCTAAGATTTAAAACGTGCCATATCAATAGATTAGCTTATGAGGTATTATTTTACCACATAGATTCCCGAGCGGAAGCTCGTGCATGGCATTTTCAATCTGTCAAAACATCCGCTTAGAACAAATACGACACTCCCGGCCACGAAAATCCGCCTTCAGAGGAACGGATCACGCCCCGCGCCGTTATGTTCGCTCCAAGACCATTAGAGGAAATCACACATGCGGAAATTTCTGTCAGCTTCCATTCTTCTCGCCAGCGGCTTCGCGCTGTCGCCTGCGTCGGCAGCACCAACCGGGCTTGCAACCGACGCGTCCCCGATCAACAACGTCGTGCAGGCACGCGCGGACTGCTCATGGGTCAACGGCGGCTGGTTCTATCGCAACGGTGCGCGCTTCGTCGTGTGCCGCCCAGACAGCCCAGGTCGCGGCTACAGCTGGCGTCGTGAAGGCAATCGGTTCGGCTGGTACAATACCCGCAGCCGCCAGTGGCATCACCGCAACTGGTAATACATCAAGGGCCAAGCCTTCTGGGGCTTGGCCCGCTCTGAATAAGCACCCAGCCTAGGCAACCGATGATGCCGGTGGCATCGCATATGTCGCGATCGCGTGCGCGACCATCGTGGGTTGATCCTTCGAATACATTTCGACTTCGCCGATCACCAGCTTCTTGCCCACTTTAATCAACTGAACCTCGGCGATCAGATCTCCCGGGCTCGGTCTGGCGAGGAAATTTATGTTCAGATTGGTGGTAACAGACTGTGTGGCCGCCGGCCCGAGGGTGGCGAGGATGGCCACATAAAGAGCGACGTCGGCAAGTTGGAACATACTCGGACCCGACAACGTTTTTCCCGGGCGGAGATTTTTATCATGCGCAATCATGCGCATGCGTGCAGTACGCTGCCCGGCAGCTTCGATGAATAAAACGCGACCACCAAAATGCAATTGTGGAAACTGCTCGTCGAGTAAGCGGTCGATTTCTGCGGGCGACATGACTCCCGGCGGAACCGGCGAGGTGGCTGCATTCACATAGTCGTATTGACGGTGCATAAGCGGTGTTGTCTCACTTTGGTCATTTGAAAACTCTAGATCGACTACATAACGTTGCAAGCGGACAACTGACAAGGAGCACGGCGGATGCGACACGGAGCGAAAACGATTGGGCGGCGGGCGGCAACGGTCGCGGCCGGACTGATCCTCAGTCTGACATTAGCGGCCGCGATGCTGACGAATGGCGCGTTTGCGCAGGCCCCACCGACTGACGTTATCAAACAGGTCAAGCTGAGCGAGCCACAGATCAAAGGCTTCATCGCAGCGCAAGCCGACATGGCGAAGATCAGCGAGAAAATGCAGGGGGCGGCGTCTGAAAAGCCCGACCCAAAAATTCAGGCCGAACTCGAGGCGATCGCCAAAGCAAACGGGTTCAAGGATTTTTCTGAATACGACGATGTGGCGGCTAACATCTCCATGGTGATGGCCGGTATCGACCCACAAAGCGGCAACTACACCGATCCGATTGCCTCGATCAAAAAGGAAATCGAGGATGTCACCGCCGACAAAACCCTGCAAGAGAAAGACAAGGCGCAGATGCTGTCGGAGCTTAATGAAGCTCTGAAGACAACGGCCCCCGTCCAGTTCGCCGAGAACGTCGAGCTGATCAAAAAATATCGCGCCGACATTGAGAAGGTGCTTCAATAGGGCTGATGGATGGTGAACTGACTGTAGGGGCAGGTATGGTGACCGCAAATGCTTTGCAATCGACACCGTTACGTGTCGAGCGCGCGGACTCGGTTACTATCATCACTCTCGATCACCAGCCGTCGCGCAACGCCCTATCGGAAGACATGTTGTCCGCGTTGATCGGCGTTGTCGACGACTCCAGCAAAGACGCGGGCGTCAAGGCAGTGGTGCTGCTAGCGTCAGGGCCGGCGTTTTGCGCCGGTCACGACCTGAAGCAATTGATGGCTCGCCGCACCGACGCCGACCACGGACGTGCATATTACACTGCGGTCATGGCGAAGTGCGCCGAACTCATGCAGGCCATCGTTCGCTGTCCCAAACCGGTCATCGCTGGAGTGGAGGGCGTCGCCACCGCTGCGGGGTGCCAGTTGGTTGCCACGTGCGATCTAGCGGTCGCGGGAGACGCAGCAACGTTCGGCACGCCAGGTGTGAACATCGGCTTGTTCTGTTCGACGCCGATGGTAGCGCTGACGCGTAACATATCGCGCAAACGAGCGATGGAAATGCTGTTGTTGGGCGAGACGCTGTCGGCGCGTGAAGCAGCGGATTATGGGCTTGTGAATCGCGTCGTCCCGGCAAACTCGGCGCGGGCCGCAGCGCTGGACATGGCACGGATTATTGCGTCGAAATCCCCCGTTACGGTGGCACTGGGCAAACAAGCGTTCTACGCCCAGATCGAACAGCCGCTCGCGGATGCCTATGCCTATGCCGCCGATGTCATGGTGCGCAACATGATCGAACGCGATGCTGCAGAAGGCATCGGCGCCTTCATCGAAAAGCGCGCGCCTAAGTGGCAATCATAATTGAGACCAAGAGTCGCTGTGCGCCATCCGCCATCTCGCGGCAGCGCAAGGGCTGAAGCCGGTCAGCCGGCACCGGGAATGTTGCGGTCGAAGCCGACGTGAACTTCAAACTCGCCGGGGCGGGCACCTTCAGGCACAGCGAACGTCACTTCGCGCACAGCAGAGAAATAACCGATCGGTTTGTCGAGCGCCACCGGCACCTCGATCCGCACGGCTTCCTGCGTCACGCGCTCACGCTTCGCGTCGGTGACGAAAACGGTGAGCGGCAACTGCACATTGCCTGTCTTGCCGCGCGGCCCAAGCAGAACCTTGCCCGAGAAGCCATACTTGATTGTGATGCGATTGCCGTCCTGGCTGCATTCGCGCGCCGTCTTGGTGATCTCGCCACGATGCAGCACCGCGAGTCCGTCGCCGGTGCGGCCGGGCTCGTAAATCGTAACTTGACCGTCGCGGCTCCAGACAGAGAACCGGGGGCAGCCACCCGCCATGTCGGCACTGGCCGCAACGCCGTCGCGTTGCTCCGATTTCGCAGCAGTGAGGAGGCTTTCATTGGAAACGCCGCCTGTCTCAACCTTGGATGTCGCGGACGAACCGAACACTGATCCGCCGATGCCTGACGTCAACGACGACATGCCGCAGCCGCCCAAAGCGAGAGCGAGAACGACGCTTCCTGCGCCCGCACATCGCGCAGCACCACGCCGACAACGAGATGCAGTGTGATCCCTGCTTTCACCGGACTTCAGGTCGATTTGAGTCACAGATAATTCCCAAAACTTGCCCGGCTTGCACATGACCGGTATGCCGAATGGCCTGCCGCGACGACTGATACGATCACTCGTGCACACACCGATTCGGCTCGCCCCACCCGACTTCTATCAGTTTTCAGAACAGAAGGCCAAGCCGCCGTTCGGTATCATCAACTCATCCCCAACGACATGTAACCTCGACGCCGGCGATCGCTAGACATTGCAAATCGCTTGCGCCGAAGGTGCCGCTCACCCTACCTGTCTCGGTAACCGCTTCGCCTCAGTCGTCCGAATATCCATATCTGAGATCACCGATCATGCTGCCCGCCCCTCCAACTGCCGATCAGCCGAACGGCGCCCGCCGCTCGATGCATATCCTGTTGGCTGCGCCGCGCGGCTTCTGCGCTGGTGTCGACCGGGCCATTAAAATCGTCGACCTCGCGCTGCAGAAGTATGGCGCGCCGGTGTATGTGCGGCACGAGATCGTTCATAACCGGCACGTTGTTGACGAACTTAAGGCAAAGGGCGCCATATTCGTCGAGGAGCTCGATGAAATTCCGCCCGGCGACCGGCCTGTGATCTTTTCGGCACATGGAGTACCCAAGTCGGTGCCCGCCGACGCAGCGGCGCGTAACATGTTCTTCTTGGATGCGACGTGTCCTCTGGTGTCGAAAGTCCACGTGGAGGCGGAACGCCAACACGGCGACGGACGGCAAATCATTTTGATTGGACATGCCGGTCATCCAGAAGTGATCGGCACGATGGGACAGCTCCCGTTGGGCGCCGTCACGCTGGTCGAGACTGTGGCTGACGTGGCAGCGCTGACGCCCGCAGATCCGGCCCGGCTGGCCTACGTGACGCAGACGACCCTTTCGGTCGACGATACGGCCGCGATCGTCGCAGCGCTCACGCAGCGTTTTCCGCAGATGGTGGGTCCGCACAAGGAAGACATATGCTACGCCACGACCAATCGCCAGGATGCGGTCAAGGCGATCGTCGCTCGCGCGGAACGCATGATCGTGGTCGGCTCGCCCAATAGTTCCAACTCGCTGCGCCTCGTGGAAGTGGCAACGCGGGCTGGTTGCCCGGGCATGCTGGTGCAGCGCGCCGACGAGATCGACTGGTCGGACTTCCACAGCGTCACGACGATTGGCATTACTGCCGGCGCGTCGGCACCAGAAGCTCTTGTGCAGGAGGTCGTGACGGCCTTCCGCGCCCGGTTCGACGTCACGGTCGAGGATGTGGTCACACGCACAGAACGTGTCGCTTTCAACGTGCCGCGCGCATTGCGTCCACCCGTTCCAGCCGAATCTTGAGACCCCTTCCATGGCTGTCTATACCGAAGTTGCCGACGACGAACTCGCGTCGTTCATTGCCGAGTACGGCTTTGGCCAAGTCCTCTCCTGCAAGGGAATCGCCGAGGGCGTCGAGAACACCAACTATATGGTGGATACCGAGCGCGGCCGCTACTTTCTGACACTGTTCGAGAAGCGCACGGCACCTGAAGACCTGCCGTTCTTTCTCGGGCTCATGGAGCACTTGGCGGCACGTGGCATCACGTGCCCGCTGCCGGTCCACACCACCGACAATCGCGTGCTCGGCACCCTGGCCGGGCGTCCTGCCGTGTTGATCACGTTCCTGGAAGGTGTGTGGCATCGCAAACCGCAGGCGATCCATTGCCATGCCGTTGGTCGCGCGCTGGCGTCCATGCATCTGGCCGGACGAGACTTCGAACTGAAGCGCAAGAACGGTTTGGGTCTGACCGATTGGCGACCGCTGTTCGATCGCTTCTCGGCGTCGGCTGATGCCATCACCGCAGGGCTCGCGACGACGATTGCGCGGGAACTCGATGATTTGGAACGTATTTGGCCACGCGACCTACCCACCGGCGTCATCCATGCCGACCTGTTCGCCGATAACGTCTTCTTCCTGGGCGACCGGTTGTCCGGGTTGATCGATTTTTATTTCGCGTGCAACGAAGCGCTTGCCTATGACGTCGCCATCTGCATCAACGCCTGGGCCTTCGACTCCGATCACCGGTTCGACCCGGCGCGGTGCAAAGCGCTGCTGGACGGTTATCGATCGGTGCGCGAATTGGTCCCTGCTGAAGTCGCGGCCCTCCCTGTGCTCGCACGTGGCAGTGCGCTGCGATTTTTACTGACGCGCGCGTTCGACTGGATCAATACGCCTGCCGGAGCACTGGTGCAGCGGAAAGACCCCGGCGAGTATCTGACCAAGATGCGCTTCCACCAGTCGGTGACGAGCGCCGCCACTTACGGTGTGGAACATTGATGCCTGAGCCACAGAAACCGCCGACACGACCCAGCGTCGTCGTCTTCACCGATGGCGCGTGCTCAGGAAACCCCGGACCGGGCGGGTGGGGAGCTATCTTGGTGTCGGGACCGCACCGAAAGGAACTCTCGGGTGGCGAAGCCGTGACCACCAACAACCGCATGGAGTTGCTGGCAGCGATCAGCGCATTGGAGGCTTTGAAGCAGCCCAGCGCCGTCGTGCTCACCACCGACAGCAATTACGTCAAGGACGGCATCAGCAAGTGGATCCACGGCTGGAAACGCAATGGCTGGCTGACTGCAGACAAGAAGCCGGTCAAGAACGCCGAGTTGTGGCAGCGCCTCGAACAGGCTCAGTCAAAGCACCAAGTCGAGTGGAAGTGGATCAAGGGACACGCAGGGCACGCCGAAAACGAGCGTGCAGATGCGTTGGCGCGCGGCGGTATGGCACCATTCAAGAAAAAGCCGGGCTGAACGCAGGCATCGCGGAACAACGCCGATCATCGGGCATTTAATAACGGTGCATGGCTGCAATGTCACAGCGCGGAGAGAGTTAAGGATCGGCGGCGTTAAAGATAACGACTGGTTAATCTGCCTGAAAAGCGTCACATTTCAATGGGCTGAACTGTCTCGACGGGGGCAAGACTGGCTTGAGACAAAGAAACGACGGTGCTACGTGAGGGCTTCCGAACGTATGTACGCGAGCGTATAAGCGCGCGCCACCGACCTCATCGACCGATGAGACGTCCGAGCTGATTCGTACAAGAATTAAAAAGCGAGGTGCCAGTCCATGGCACAAGTCTACGCGCCAGCCTCGACGTCACCCGACAGCAGAAGCGGCCACACGAACGAGCGCATCGGAGCACTGATACTCGGTTGCATCGGCGTGGTGTACGGAGATATCGGAACCAGTCCTCTCTACGCCATCAAGGAAGCTGCCAACGCCGCGAAGGAAAAGGGCAACCTCGGCCCCGATGTGATCATCGGCATGCTGTCGCTGATGGTGTGGTGTCTCATCCTGATCGTTACGGTCAAATATGTCGTGGTCTTGCTTCGCGCCGACAACAAGGGCGAGGGTGGCACGTTCGCGCTGATGGCACTCGGGCAATCGGTGGCCAAGCGAAGCACTTTAACGCTGGTCGCCCTCGGCGTGCTCGGGACATCGTTCTTTTTCGGCGACGCGGTGATCACTCCGGCGATGTCGGTGCTGTCGGCGGTGGAAGGCCTGCATCTGGTTGCACCCTCGCTCGACAAGTGGGTGTTGCCGATCGCCCTTGTCGTCATCGTCGGACTGTTTGCGATGCAGTCGCACGGCACCGAGCGCGTCGCCAAATACTTCGGCCCCATCATGGTGCTGTGGTTCGTGGTGCTTCTGGTCGGCGGCCTGACCCATATTGCCGATGATCCGCAGGTACTGCTGGCGCTCAATCCGTTGCGTGGATTGCGCTTCGTGCTGTCTAACGGCCTTGAAGGCTTGGTGGTGATGGGGCTGGTGTTCCTGGCCGTGACGGGTGCCGAAGCGTTGTACGCCGATCTCGGTCACTTCGGCCGCAGACCCATTCAGATGGCGTGGTTCGGGCTGGTATTTCCAGCACTCGTCATCAACTATTTCGGCCAGGCCTCGATGCTGCTGGCAGACCCTAGCGTGCTCGATAATCCGTTTTACAAACTGTATCCGACGTGGGCGCTGGTGCCGATGGTGCTGCTGGCCACGATGGCTGCCATCATCGCCAGCCAGGCTGTCATCACGGGCGCATTCTCTGTCACACGGCAGGCCGTCTCGCTGGGTTTCTTGCCGCGCATGAAGATCACCCATACCTCCGAGACGGTGGCGGGACAGATCTATATGCCGGGCGTCAACCGGCTGCTATTCGTCGGTGTGTTCATCGTCGCCTTCTCGTTCGGCAGCTCGACCAAATTGGCCGGCGCTTACGGCGTCTCCGTCACCGCTTCAATGGTAATCGACAGCTTCATGGCGTTCTTCGTGATCTGGCGCTATTGGAAGTGGCCGCTGTGGAAGGTCGCCATGCTGATCGTGCCGTTGCTGTTGATCGAGGAAGCGTTCTTTGCCGCGACGATGCTCAAGGTTTTCGACGGCGGCTGGCTGCCGTTGCTGATCGCGGTGTGCATCTGCATGACGATGTTGACATGGGTGCAGGGCACGCGCGCGCTGCGCAAGGTGACCAAGGCAGGCGAAGCAGATCTCACGTGGCTCATTCGCAAGCTGGAGGCCAAGCCGCCGCACAAGGTGCCGGGTACTGCCGTTTTCCTCACCAGCGATCCGACGTCGGCGCCAACCTCGCTGTTGCATAACTTGAAGCACAACAGGGTGCTGCACGAGCGCAACATCATCCTCAACATCCGCAACGAAGACACCCCGCGGGTGCAACGGCATGAACGGGTGACGGTGGAACGGCTGTCGGATGGCTTCATCCGGGTGATCGCGCGCTACGGGTTCATGGAAACCCCCAGCGTGCCAAAAATTCTTGAGCATTGCCGCCGCAAAGACCTGAACATCGAACTCAATCAGGCATCGTTCTTCCTCTCACGGCGGTCCCTCAAGTCGACTGAAAAATCCGACCTGTTCGGGCCGCAGGAGCGCCTGTTCATCGGGCTGGCGGCGACGGCTGCGGATGCGACGGAGTATTTCCGCATTCCGTCCGATCGCGTGGTGGAAGTGGGAACGCAGGCGCTCGTTTAGCCGAAAGCCGCTTGGATCGATCAGCCGGCGCGTTGCCGGTACCAAGCCGCCATCAGTTCCATGGCGACGACCGCCAGGATGGCGACGGTCGCCAGCGCGCCAATGGCGATCGACATTCCGAAGCGCTGTTCGACCACGGCAAACGCTGCCGGCGCAGTCGCGTTGACGATCAGGACCGGCATGGCGATCCGGCCGAGAACTTCGCCGTAGCCATCCGGGCCGAACAAGGTGAGCGGGACTGCGCCACGCACGATCGTTGCCAACCCGTTTGCTGCACCGAACAACAGCACGAAGCCGACCGCGCCGATCCATCCGGCCCCGCTGAAGATCAACACCAGGAACGACATCGGCATAAGGGCGATCGTTAGTCGCCCCAGCGTCACCGCGTGCAGGTTGCGTCCAAACACCAGATCGACGAGCCGGGCGAGCGTCTGGGCGATCCCCTTTACCGACGCCAACAACACGGCATAGCGGGCATCCAAACCGCCCGACGCCAGCACTGGCACCAGATGCGCGGCCATCGCGCCCGTCACGAAGGCGCTGGTGGCCATCACGCCCGAGAACAGCATCATCGCCCACTGACGGTCGCGGCCAAGCAGCGGCGCTGTGAGCGGCACGGCAGCCACTGGTGCGACTGAGGGCTCGGCATCATCCGCAACGGCGGCAGCCGGACGGCGGCGCAGCCCGAACCAGTGCAGCGGCAGGCAAACGAACAGATTGAGAGCGGCAAAGACCAGCAGTGTCACCCGCCAGCCGTAGACGAAATCGAGCGCTGCGCCGGCCGGCCACAGCAGGGTCGAGGCCAACCCGCCGTAGAGAGTCAGCAGCGAGATCGCGCGCCGGCCGCGCGTCGGCGACAGCTGCACCAGTGCGACGAAGGCGGCGTCATACAGGGTCATCCGCATGGCGATACCGACCAGCACCCATGTCACGAGATAGGTGCTGGGCGTCTGTACGATAGCCAACAGGGCGAGACTGGCTGCCGCGAGCAGCGAACCCCAGCACATCACCTCGCGCCCACCGCGCCGGTCGATCCAGCGCCCGACCGGCATCGAGACGGCACCGGAGGCAAGCAACCCCACGGTCAAACCGCCATAGACGAGTCCCTGGCTCCAGCCGGTATCCTGCGCGATGGGCTTGCCCAGCACACCGAGCGCATAGAGCGTTGTGCCCCAGGCAATAATCTGGGTAATCCCCAGCGCGGTAATCGCCTGGTTGATGGGATCCGCCAGCATGGCGACGGCGCGCTGCCAGCCGTTCTCCGTTGTCGACCTTGATCCGCTTGCCATTTCTGCGCTCTGCTGTCTGCCCCGTCGTCGTGCCGGAGAGTTTCGGCGCTCCAGCCGAGGAAGGAAAGCGTTGATTGCCGCCAACCACGTCGATCGATGCGAATTGCCATCGCGGCACCGCAGCGCTACGAACCCGCCATGAGCACCGACCGTCCCCGCCGTCCCTACGAACGCCCGCAGCAACGCTACGGCAAATCGCGTGCACACGGCGACCGGCCCGATAACCGCGAAAAGCAACCGCCCCCGCGCTGGATGGGTGGCGACGTCGATGCCGACGGCATCGTGCTGCTGTTCGGCGTGCATCCGGTGGAGGCGGCGCTGGCCAATCCCGAGCGCAAGATCGGCAAGTTGTATCTGACCGAGAACGCCGAAAACCGCATGCAGGCGGCGTTGACGGCGCGCGGCGTGACGGCCGAGCGGGTCACCCCGCGCGATCTCGACCGCCGCCTCGGCGCCGACACCGTGCATCAGGGCGTCTTGCTCGAAACCGAGCCGCTGGTCGAATTGCCCATGAACGCGTTGGCGCGCACCGCCAAGGGGCGGCCGCTGATCGTACTCGATCAGGTGACCGACCCACACAACGTCGGCGCCATCTTGCGTTCGGCCGCCGTGTTCGGCGCGGCCGGCGTGGTGATGACCCGGCGCAACTCGCCACCGTTGGCGGGCACACTCGCCAAGTCTGCGTCGGGTGCGCTGGAGCTTATTCCGGTGGCGCGCGTGCAGAACCTGTCACGCAGCCTCGAAGATCTCAAAGCTGCGGGCTGCACGGTCATCGGCCTCGACGGAGAAGGCACTGAACCGCTGCATGAAACTGAATGGCCGGAGCAACCCGTCTTCGTGCTGGGTGCCGAAGGCAAAGGCTTACGTCAACTCACCCGCGAAACCTGCAGCCGTGTCTGCCGCATCGCCACATCCGGGCAACTCGCCAGCCTCAACGTATCCAACGCCGCCGCCGTTGCACTCCATCTCGCGCATATTCGCAGGCGGTGAGGGTGGGACTACCCTATCAAACCTTAAACTCAACCACTCCCTTGTCCCCGCGTTTGCGTGGTCACATTCGGCGCAGGACGGGCATTCGAGGCGGCCCAAGGGGATGGGTTGCGAAGCAATCGCAACGCCGCCTGCGATCAAATTCGAGCACGCAGATCGCGAATCGCCGCTTTTACCGTATCCGTTGAGCGCGTTAAGATTAACGCCACCTGCGGCGCCGCTCTCTCACACACCGGCGAAGTAAACGGCGGCGCCGGCGAACAGGGCGGCCGAGCCCCACATGAGCCACAGCAGGCGCGCGCCGCGTTCGAGGACGGCTTCTGACGGATTGGCCGGATCGTAAAAAACGGGCACGCTGGCGCCGACCGGATAGCGCCGGACGATACTCTGCTCCAGCGCTCGCAACGAGGAACTGGTCCGCGCGCCGAACGACACGCGGTCGCTCATATAGTCGACGCCCGCGACCGCGTACCGGTAGGTCACACGTTGACGAATGAGCTTTGAACGTGGACCTCCAAGACGGGCCTGCGCCGCATCGAAGGTTTCCGCCTCCGATGCAACGATCGCACCCGTGGTGTGGCCCCATCCGCTGACGCTCGCTGCTTGCCGGCGCAGCACGAACGCAAATCGCGCAAGAACCAAGGCGAAGACCAGCATGAAAACGACGAGCGGTGCGTTGCGCGGCGTGGGCAATTCTCGCCTCAGCACGTTCGTCAGCAGTTCCGCTCCGAAGACCGCCGCGAATAAAACTGCGGTCAGACCAGAAACGAGCAGCAGTCCATATTTGAATGATCCCTCGGACAAATCGCGCTCGATGACCGCCTCGCTCGGTTGTGCAGGATTATAATAGACAGTGACTTTCGAGCCCGTCTTATACCGCGCCAGTTTCTCGGCAACCTCCGAATTTCCCAGGTCTGCGGCAATACTCAGCTTCGATCCCTGCAGCGTTTGCGTGCCGACCTTGTACGCGTACGTTATCTCGGCAAAATTGCGGATCTCGTGATCTTGGTCGTTCGATGCCGAAAGGCTGCGCTCGACTTTTCGCCGCACGGATTTACTGCTGATGATCTTACCGGGAATGCCGATCCAGGAACGCGCGCGCTGCACCTGGATATATTTGACCGCAATGGCGACCGCCAGACCGCCGATCGGCATCATACCGATGAATACGATTTTCCATTTTCCGGGCCAGCTTTCAAATGCTGCGTGAAGATGACCCATCCCCAGAGATAGAATGCCAAAGCCAACAACTGCCGCCGCGATTTGATAATAATTTTTCATATGCCGGGCAATCCTCGAATTTCTATCAAAACCGCACGCTGAAACCGTCGCTCGCGGTAGCCCTCGCTCCAACGCCGCTGACGGCTCGGATAATGCGACAGCAAACGCCGCCCAGCCTCAAAACTCTGCCGCGAGCGGTCCGCGCCCCCAGGCTACGAAATCGGGATTGATGAACTTGGCTGCCGCGTTGCCATATCTCAACGGCGTGCCGTCCAGTGTCGTCACCGAACCACCGGCGGCGGACAGGATGGCGTGGCCAGCGGCGGTATCCCATTCGCAGGTGGGGCCGAGGCGCGGGTAGATGTCGGCCTCGCCCTTGGCGATGAGCCCGAACTTTAGCGACGATCCGGCCGAGGTGCGGCGCTTGACCTTGTATTGGCCGAGAAAGGCATCGGTGCCGGCTGACCCGTGCGAGCGGCTGGCGACGGCAACGAGACCGTCCGAAGGCGCAGCGCGCGTTGTCATGGTCGTCGTAACGAGGTCGGACATGCGGGGGGCCACCGATGCAGGGTCTAGCATCGCTTCGACGGCGAGGGTGTCCGACAGGGTTGCATAGAGCACGCCGAGCGCCGGCGCATAGATGAGGCCGAAGCGCGGCGCACCATCTCGCACCAATGCAATGTTGATCGTGAACTCCGGCCGGTCGGCGACGAACTCACGGGTGCCGTCCAACGGATCGACCAGGAAGAACGCGCCCTCGCCGCCGCTGAGATCGGGCACGTGACCGCCCGCTGCGGATTCCTCGGCGACAACGGGCACGGCGGGGGCGATCGCTGCCAGTGCCGCGAGCAGGATGGCTTCGGATTCGTGGTCGGCCATCGTAACGGGCGAGGCATCCGCCTTCGTGTGAACCATGGTGTTACAGCAGAAGTAACGCAACTGCAGCCGGGCCGCCTCCATGACGGCGGGCAGCAGTGCGTCGGTCAGGTCTGCATGTGCGATCGATAGCGGGCTCAATCCAGGCATCGGGTCATCCATGCAGGTCATTCGTGCCGGTGCCGAAGCCTCCGCACTCGAGAGCGATCGGCAGACCGACGATCGAAACGCTACTTTACGTATCCCGAATAAATATTCCGATCTTGATGTGCTGTTAATCTGTTGTGGCGAAAAAACAATGGGCAGTCCCAATCGGTGGAAAGCGCACTATTCGAGCTTCGTACGAGCAGTGCGCCCTTGGCAGAACACCCACGAAGCAGTTACCACTGAAGCACGCGATCCGCCACGGCTTTAGACTGCCCACGTAAGCCAACGCATTCGGGTACCACAATAATCGAGCCGGCCATGGTCCAGACACCGGGCATATGCTCAGCACCCGCCATAACTATACGAGGGCAATCTTATGAACCTGCGCATCCAGCCGTCCGATCTCGAACTTGCCGCGCTCATTTCTTCCAAGATTTGTCACGATGTGATCAATCCGGTCGGCGCCATTCACAACGGTCTCGAAATCCTCGACGAAGACAATAATGCCGACGCGCAGCGCTATGCGCTCGAGATGATCCGGAATGTGACGGCACAGGCGTCAGCCCGCCTCCAATTCGCGCGGTTCGCGTTCGGCGCTGCCGGTTCAGCCGGATCGATGATCGACCTTGGCATGGCCGCGCAGGTCAGCCAGGGCTACGTCGGGATGGGCAAACACAAGCTCGTCTGGCCCAACGCCTGCGGCACCATGACCAAGGACCGCGTGAAACTGCTGCTCAATCTGATCTCGTCGGCCGTTACCGCATTGCCCCGCGGCGGCGAAATCGTGATCGACGTGTCGGGTACGCTCAGCAACCCCGGCTTCACGCTGACCTGTCGCGGTGTCAGCGCGCGGCCGCCGCAATATCTCGTCGACTTCATTGCCGGCACGCCGCCGGCCATCGATAGCCTGACCATCCAGGCTTATTACACCGCACGGCTGGCATCGACTGTGGGCATGCGACTGGAAATCGTCAAAACCGGCGCCGACATCGTATTGATCGCGCATCAAAACGCCTGAGCGATCAGAGCCTGGCGTCGTCGTCCCGATCAAGCGAACGTTCGGCCGTCGAACGCAACTTAAAGGGGGTGTTTTACGGAAACTTCAATCTTAAGTTAAGGTGTTGGTGGCAGCGTAGGCTCACAGTCAATCTACAACCGTCGCCCGGAACCGGCGGAAGCCAGGGCCTTCGCAATGTCCAACAAGCAATGTCTGATCGTTGAAAGCAGTGAACTCGTCCGGCGCCTCACAAAGGTCATGCTGACGGCGCTCAGCATCGACACGCGTGAAGCCGTCGATGCGACGGCTGCCATCATGGCCTGCAGCGCCGCAATGCCCGATACGATCATACTCGACGGCTCGATCCCGCCGCACAACGGGTTCGATTGCCTGCTGGCGCTGCGGCGGCTGTCGGGTGGCGAACGTCCGGCGATTCTCTATTCGACAATCGAACACGATCCGGTCGAGTTGCAGCGATGGCGGGATGCGGGTGCCGATGGCGTGCTCGTCAAACCCTACGATCGCGCGACGTTGCGGCAGACACTCGCCGACGTCGGCGTGATCTGACGCGGCCTCGAGGGCAAAAACAGCTTCGGCATCGCCTCACCGTGGGGGAACCAATGCCCGCCCGAAACGTTGTCAGTTTGCTGATTAACTGACTTGAGGGCACCATGACCGATACGAAAAACCTGATGATCGGAGTGTTGCTGATCGCTGTGGCCATCCTCGGCTACAGCTATTACCAGTCACGGCAAAACACGATCGAGATTACGCTGCCAAAACTCAGGTAGTCAGGTTCCGCGTTGCGCCGCGAGCGTAACGCCGCCGAGGATGAGCGCAAAGCCGACCAAGTGGTGCATACCCAACGTTTCGCCTAGCAGCGACGTCGCCAATATCGCGCCGAACAGCGGTACGAGATGCAGGAATGCGCCAGCGCGCGCGACGCCCAGCGTGTCGATGCCGCGGCCCCAGCAGATGTACGCCAGCAAGCTCGAGATCAGCGCCGCATAGACAGTGGCACCGATGGTGACGCTCGTGAACTCGAGCCGCGCGCCTGCCGCATATTCGACCGCCGCAAACGGCAACGTGACGAGCGCAGCAGAGAACGCGAGCGTAAACAGAAAACTGGTCGTCGCAATCTTGGGCCGCAGCCTGAGGCAGGCTGAATAGATCGCCCACAGGCTCATGTTCAAGACGAGGATGAGATCGCCGCCATTGAAGCTGAGCGTGCGCAACGCGTCACCGTCGAGTTTGCTGACGATGGCGACGACACCACTCAATGAGATGGCGATACCCAGCGCTTGCAGCCAGCTTATGCGATCGCGAAAAATCAGGAAGCTCGCCAACGCGATCAGCGCCGGTGCGACCGAGTTCATGACGCCCATGTTGAGCGCCGTCGTGTAGCGCAATCCCACGTATTGCAGCGCCCCGAAGATGCCGCCGCCCGTGGCGCCGAGAAACGCCAGCACCAGCCAATGCCGCCGGATCGCCGGCCAATCGGCGCGCAGCGCAGGAAATGCGAACAGGGCGAGCAAGAGCGCGACGAGAGTCCAGCGAGCCAGGTTCAAGCTCCACGACGGAACCTTGTCGCCGACATAACGAGCAATGATGTGATTGCCCGACCAACTCAGCGCCGCCAGCGCAAGCAGCATCGACGCCACCACGGCCGACGAACGTGCGGATGCGCCTGTAGCTGATGCATGTGCCTGACCGGATGAGATATCTGCCAAGTCATCATCCTGCGACAAGGTTTGAGCGCGCCACTGTGGCAAGCATTCCCTATGCCACGATCGGGTCATCGCCGCGCCTGTCAAATAAGCAGACCGCCTATTTAAAAACGCACCCCTCGGCAGATCACCGCTTCGCAGGCGTCAACGAAACTCCAACCCGGCAAATTCCCCGGAGCTTCGCCAAGCGTCGATGTAGGCGAAGTAGGCCTTTGGCCCATCGGGATAGCCGACGTTCAGGCGCGCGGCGGGGCCGGGATCGCGGCCCTCGTTGTTGTAGTAGCCCGGGGTGCAATCCGGTCCGCCCGCCATGCGGCCGACACTGGTCAGCAGCAGCGCGACCCATGCGTTTTCGGCGTCGCGTGTAACTTCGACCTCGGTGGCTTTTGTGGCGCGCGCATGAGCGACGATGGCGGCAATGGTTTTTCCCGACTCCGTCAAATTGTGCGGCACGTTCGAAATCAGATTTGCGCCCTGCGTCGGCTGCACGAAAAACGCGTTGGGAAAGCCGTGCACGTGGATGCCGTGCTGACTGCGCATACCCTCAGCCCAATGCTCAGACAGCTTACGGCCGCCGCGCCCTGTCAGATCGAAGCCGGCACGTCGCGCGAAGGGGGTGCCAACCTCGAAGCCGGACGCAAATATGATGCAGTCGAGGGGATAGTCGACGCCGGCGACGACGACGCCGGTTTCGGTGATCCGTTCGACGCCTTTGCCGTCGGTATCGACAAGGTGGGTCGACGGCTGATTGAACGCTTGCAGATACGTGTCGTGGAAGCAGGGGCGCTTGCAGAGTTGCCGGTACCAAGCCTTCAGCTTCTGCGCGGTGGCGTAATCTTCGACGATAGCGTCGGCGCGGCGGCGTATTTCTTCCATCTTCTCGAAGTCGGCGTCCTCGAAGGCTGCGCGCATGCTGTCCAATGTCCGCGCTTCTTTCGGCAAGGTCTGGATCTTTTCGCGGATGCGCTTGCCGAGTTCGGTCCAGCCATCCTGCACGAGATCCACGTCGGCGCCGCCACCCGCCTGGTTGGCAGTGAAATTTTCGAGCCACCGCTGTTGCCAGCCGGTGCTGGCGATACTTTCGAACCACGCCGGATCGATCGGCGCGTTTGCGCGGACATCGATAGATGACGGCGTGCGCTGGAACACGAACAGCTCGCCGCATGCTTTGGCAATTTGCGGCACGCATTGCACCGCCGTCGCGCCGGTGCCGACGATGCCGACGCGTTTGCCCGCGAGCTTGCCGAGCGGCGCGCCGAAGCGGTCGCCGCCGGTGTAGGCGTAATCCCAGCGGCTGGTATGGAACGAATGGCCTTTAAAAGTCTCGATGCCAGCGATGCCCGGCAGCTTGGGAACGTGCAGAGGCCCAGTGCCCAAGCCGATGAAGTCTGCGGTAAAGCGATCGCCGCGATCGGTAGCAATCGACCAGCGGGAGCAATGTGAGTCCCACGTCAACTCCTTTACCTCGGTATGAAACAGGGCGTTTTCATAGAGGTTGTAGTGCTTGCCGATGCGCTGGCAGTGGGCGAGAATTTCCGGACCGTGGGCGTATTTTTCAGACGGGCGCGCGCCGGTTTCTTCAAGCAGCGGCATGTAGACCATCGAGGCCGTATCGCATTGCGCGCCGGGGTAGCGGTTCCAATACCAGGTGCCGCCGAAGTCGCCGCCCTTTTCGACGATGCGCACATTTTCCACGCCGGCCTCCTTCAGCCGCGCGGATGTCACCAATCCAGCAAAGCCCCCGCCGATGAAGGCAAACGACACGTGATCTGTTTTCGCGGCACGTTCAACGCGCGGGGTGTAGGGGTCATCGAGATAGTGCGCGAGCTTGCCGCCGATGCGAATATATTGGTCGTTGCCGTCAGAGCGCAGGCGCTTGTCGCGCTCCTCGGCGTATTTGGCGCGAAGTGCCTGCTTGTCGAGACCGGCGCGCGGCGCTTTAGACTGCGGATTCATACGTTCCCCCGTCGCAATGTTTCGGGCAGGTTAAGACCGAAACTGCGGCAAGGTCGAGCGCTCAGTCGCGCGACAGAACGACGTGCGTGGCAGCAGCGCTGGCTTCGTGACTTTTCACGGTAAATCCGAGGGCGGGAAGATCGAT
>JANLYD010000408.1:0-5191 GCA_031365465.1 Hyphomicrobiaceae bacterium | reverse complement strand
CAGCCTTGCTGGTTGGCCTCGGCACATGGCAGATGCAGCGCAAGGCGTGGAAAGACGCGCTGTTGGCCGAAATGGCAACACGCAGCGCTGTGGCACCCATAAATCCCGGCCTGCGGCTATGGTCGACACCCGCCGACCTGCCACCACCGTTCACTCGGGTCACACTCACCGGCAAGTTCCTGCACGACAAAGAGCGCTACTGGTTCGCCGATGGGCGGCTGGGCAGCGGTTTTCACGTGTTTACGCCGCTGCTCCTCGACACCGCTGCGCCCCAGGATCGCCCGCCGTATATCGTCTGGGTCAACCGCGGCTATGTGCCCGCGCGACTCAAAGACCCCGCGACCCGAGCTGAAGGCCAAACTGTTGGGTCAACACAGGTTGTCGGCGTGATCCGCGCCGTCGGCGAGCGCAATTCCTTTACCCCACCTAACGATATCGCTCGCAATGTCTGGTTCTGGCGCGATTTGTCGGCACTCAACGCCTCTGCTGGATTCACCAGCGCCACCGCCAACGTCGCCCCTATGATGATCGACGTCGAACCTGCGCCGCCCAATCCCGGCGGCTGGCCGGAGGGGCAAAGCGGGGACATCAAGCTACCGAACCGGCATTTGGAGTATGCCCTGACCTGGTATGGGCTTGCAGCGACCGTCATCGGCGTGTTTTTGGCATTTGGGCGTGGACGGCTGGCTCGCCCCCGAGAATAAATGTTAACGACGGGCAAGTTCTCTCCCCGCGTCGATTTGGTGATGTATACTCGCCACGAATGTTTCCTCGCCCGCACGCGGGTGTTTCGTCTGGCACCAGAAAAACGAGTTCAGTTGCAGTGAGATACGTGTCCACCCGTGGTACGGCGCCGGAACTCGGCTTCGAAGACGTCTTGTTGGCGGGGCTCGCGCGCGACGGCGGGTTGTACGTGCCGCAGACCTGGCCGACCTTATCAGCCGCAACAATCGCAGGCTTCGCCGGCAAGCCGTTCCATGAGGTCGCAGTCGAGGTCCTCGAACCGTTGACCGGTGGTGCCATTCCCAGGGTTGATCTCGCGGCCATGACCAAGGCGGCCTACGCCAGTTTCGGCCATCCCGCCGTGACGCCGCTCGTGCAGATTGGTCCAAATCGTTTCGTGCTTGAACTGTTTCACGGGCCCACGTTGGCGTTCAAAGATGTGGCGATGCAGCTGCTGGCGCGATTGATGGACTACGTGCTCGCCAAACGGGGCGCGCGTGCCACCATCGTCGGGGCCACTTCAGGCGATACGGGCGGCGCGGCAATCGAGGCGTTCCGCACATCGACTCGCGCCGATGTATTCATTCTGTTTCCCCACGGCCGGGTCTCGGACGTGCAGCGACGCATGATGACGACGCCGTCGGCGCCGCACCTGCACGCGTTGTCGGTCACCGGCAACTTCGACGACTGCCAGGCGCGCGTCAAAGATATGTTCAACAATCTGCCGTTTCGCGACCGGCTGCAGCTGTCCGGCGTCAATTCGATCAATTGGGCGCGCATTGCGGCGCAGGTGACCTACTATTTCGTTGCAGCCGTTGCTCTGGGCGCACCGCATCGCAAAGTCTCATTTTCGGTGCCGACAGGCAATTTCGGCGATATTTTTGCCGCTCACGTTGCGCGTAAAATGGGACTGCCGATCGAGTGCCTGACAATTGCCACCAACAGCAACGATATTCTGGCGCGTACGGTACACTCAGGGATTTACGAGACGCAGGGCGTGGTGGCGACAAGTTCGCCGTCCATGGACATCCAGGTCTCGTCGAATTTCGAGCGGTATCTGTTCGAGGCGTCTGGCCGCGACGCCAAGAAGATCAAGGGGTTCATGGATAGTCTCAAGCAATCCGGCCGGTTCGCACTCGATGCCGACATCGTGCAGCGGCTCCGGGCCGACTTTGCGGCAGCGTCTGCCGACGAGAACCGGGTCGCAGCCACCATTCGTGACGTCTATGAAACCTCCGGCTATCTGCTCGATCCGCATACCGCCTGTGCCGCAGCAGCCGCGCCCACATCGTCGTCGACACCAGAAATCATCTTGGCCACTGCCCATCCGGCGAAGTTCCCGGACGCGCTGATGTCGATCGCCGGTGTGCATCCGCCGCTACCGAAGCGCCTCGACCGCCTCATGACCGATACCGAACACATGACCCATCTCGCCAACGATGCCAGTGTGATCGAAGAGTTTATCACCCAGAAATCGCGTGTACTGCACGCCTCTCAGCCGGGAGGCCGCGCATGACCGGTACCATCACCAAACTCGCTAACGGCGCCCGCGTTGTCACCCAACACATGCCTCACGTCGAGACGGTGTCGCTGGGTGTCTGGGTCGACGTCGGCGCGCGACACGAGAACGCCGCTGAAAATGGCATTTCGCATTTCCTCGAACACATGGCGTTCAAGGGCACGACACGGCGGACTGCCCGCGCCATCGCTGAAGAAATCGAGCAGGTTGGCGGCGAACTGAATGCCGCAACGGGTCTCGAAACGACCGCCTACTTCGCGCGCGTTCTGAAAGCCGATGTCGGGCTCGCCTTCGACATCATCGCCGATATTTTGCTTGAGCCGAAGTACACGCCGGATGAACTCGAGCGCGAACGCGACGTGATCCTGCAAGAAATTGCTGCAACCCGCGACAGTCCCGACGAGATTGCCTACGACCTGCTCAATGACGTTGCCTATCCCGGCCAATCGCTCGGACGTGCGATCCTCGGCACCGCCGAGACGGTCGGAAACTTCTCGGTCGCTGACCTCCGCGGGTTTTTGAAAAGCCATTATCACGCCAGCAACCTGGTCATCGCCGCAGTCGGTCACGTCGACCACGCCGCCGTCGTCCGCTATGCGGAAGCCCTATTCGGCGGGCTCACCAGCGCTGCCGACAAAAGCGGTTCGGCCGGCAAGTTCGACGTGGCGCGCTACGTCGGCGGCGTCAGGCATTCGGCAAAAAGCTTCGAACAGAGCCATCTATTGATGGGCTTTGAAGGGCCTGGCTATCGCGATCCGCAGTTCTTCACGGCGCAGGTTTTTTCCGGACTGTTCGGCGGCGGCATGTCATCGCGACTGTTTCAGGAAGTGCGCGAACACCGGGGCCTCTGTTATTCGATTTATTCGAGTTTCTGGGGCCTCGGCGATACCGGCATGCTGACCATCCACGCCGCCACCGGCCACACGATGCTGTCAGGCCTAATCGACGTGGTGCGCGACGAGTGCGTACGCGCCGCCAGCAGCTTGCCCGATGCGCGCGAAGTAGATCGCGCCAAGGCCCAGCTCAAAGCCGGGTTGCTCATGAGCCTCGAAAGCTCGGGGTCGCGTGTCGAACAGGTCGCGCGACAAACACTGATCCATAATCGCATCGTGCCAGCCGACGAACTCGTCGCGCGGGTCGACGCCGTCACGGCTGCCGACATCCGCGATTTCGCCCAGCGCATGATCACAGCAAAGCCTGCATCGGCAGTCATTGTTGGGAATGGTCGCAAGAGCGCCGCAATGGCGACACGCGCTGCAGCGAGTTTCGGTGCTACACCGCCAGTTATTCCTCTCGCCGACACAAGCCGCCCCGCCGCCTGACTCTGACAGACCTGGATCTTACGGAGACAAAACACCGGCCGATGACGTTTCTTCTCTCAGCAACGCGCAGCGTCGATCTGGAGCTGAAGGGCCGGACCGTCAGTCTGCGTGCGCCTGTGATGGGAGACTATGCCGCCTGGGCCGAGCTGCGCGCCGTCAGCCGCGCCGAACTCGAACCCTACGAACCGCAATGGACGCGTGACGAATTGAGCCGCACCACCTTCCGCCATCGGCTCAAGCATTATGCGCGGGAAGCAGCGCAGGATCTTGGCTATGCCTACTTCGTATACGATGTGACCGGCACGCGATTGATTGGCGCTATCACCCTATCAAATGTGCGGCGTGGCGTGGCGCAGGCGGCCAGTATTGGTTACTGGATGGGCAGCCCCGAGACCGGGCGCGGCCGCATGACGGAAGCCCTCCAATTGCTGGCACCGCATGCGTTCCGCACGCTCCACCTGCACCGCCTCGAAGCCGGTTGCCTTCCAGCAAACCACGCTTCCGTTCGGGTGCTAGAAAAGGCCGGATTTCAACGCGAAGGACTGGCCCGGCACTACTTGCGCATCCGCGGCAAATGGCAGGATCACCTCCTCTTCGCTAGGCTGAGCGACGATCCCTTGCCGGGGGCGCTGACCTGATGCGCCAGTCAATCATCGTCACCACTGGCTCCGGCATCGCGCGGATTGTCGTTGTGCTGTCGTGCCTGTTGGCAGTCCTACTGGCCTCAATCCCGGCGCGTGCCATGACCGCCATCGATGTCGGCAAAGAGCAAGACCGCATCGACATCAACAGCCTAGGCACCCGTATCCAAAACATCGGCGATCAACTGCAGATCGAAACTGCCGCAGGAACCGACGGCTTGACCGACCGCATGTCGGTGTCGGCGGCCACGCGTGGCTCAAACCCACACTGGTTTACATTTGCGCTGCGCAACGTCTCCGACATCCGCGTCGAACGCTGGCTCATCGCGGATCGGTACAGCCAATCCGGCTCCGGCATCATCTGGCCGCGTCTCGATGCCCGCCAGATCGAAAACGTAACGCCGTCGATCGGCTTTCTACCTGAAAATCTCGCTCTCGACGGCACCGATGCCTTCAGGCTTACCGTCGAACCGGGCCAGACAGTCACCTTCGTCGTGGAATTGTTCGGCGACGCGACGCCGCGCCTCACGGTCTGGCGTGCGCTCGACTATGAAAAGCGCGCTCGCAACAAGCAATTGCTCTATGGCGTACTGCTCGGCATCACCGGTCTATTGGCGGTGTTTCTCAGCGCCCTGTTCGCTGCCAATCACAAGATCATCTTCCCCACCGCAGCCCTCTTCACCTGGTGCGTGCTGGCTTATTTGTGCGTCGATTTCGGCTTCTGGCACAAGCTGTTCGCGGTCCGCCCCGAAGACAACGCGCAGTATCGCGCAGCGACGGAGGCTGGCGTTGCCGCAACGTTGCTGATCTTTACCTATAACTTCCTGCGCCTGGGCGCCTGGAACGGCTTTGCCCGTCTCCTGCTGCGACTATGGATCGTCGGCCAGCTTGGCCTCGTGGCGATCGCGTTCCTCGATCCACGGCTCGCGGCCACCTTCGCACGCCTCTCCATGGGCGGCATCTTCGCGCTGAGCACTGTGTTCGTG
>JANLYD010000404.1:0-7320 GCA_031365465.1 Hyphomicrobiaceae bacterium | reverse complement strand
ACGTCAATCCCTACACCCTGCTGGTTGCGGTCGTGCTCTCGGCGCAGGCGACCGACGCTGGCGTCAACAAAGCGACGCGCAGCCTGTTCGCCAAGGCCGACACTCCCGTCAAGATGCTGGCGCTCGGCGAAGACGCGGTGCGCGACCACGTCAAATCCATCGGGCTGTTTCGCACCAAGGCCAAACACGTGATCGCATTGTCTGAGCAATTGATCCGCGACCACGCAGGCGAAGTGCCGGCAGATCGCGACGCGTTGACGGCTTTGCCGGGCGTCGGGCGCAAGACCGCCAACGTCGTTCTCAACATGGCGTACGGCCACAAGACGATGGCGGTTGATACGCACGTTTTTCGCGTATCCCATCGCCTGGATTTGTCACACGGCAAGACACCCGAAGCAGTCGAAGACGATTTGATGCGGAGCATTCCGGATCTGTATTTGTTTCACGCCCATCATTGGCTGATTTTGCACGGCCGCTACACCTGCATAGCAAGGTCGCCGAAATGTCCGGTCTGTCCGGTTGCAGATTTGTGCCGTTCGGCCGACAAGACGATCTGATCCGCTTGCGTCCCCTCATCGTATCCAAGGAAAGCGAACGCTTATGTCTGTTGCCAATGGTCGCCAATTTCTGTCCATACCTGGTCCCACGAACGTGCCTGATTCCGTGCTGCAGGCCATGATGCGGCCTGCGGTCGATATCTACACCGGCCCCCTCGTCGCCATGACCGACACGCTGCTCAGGGATCTCAAAGCGATTTTTCGCACCACCGGAAATACGTACATCTACGCCGCGAACGGCCATGGCGGCTGGGAAGCCGCACTCAGTAATGTCCTCTCGCGTGGCGATCATGTACTGACCCTGGAAAGCGGACGTTTCGCGCTCGGCTGGGCGGAAATGGCTAAGGTGATGGGCGCCGAGATCGAAGTATTGCGCGGCGAGTGGCACCGCGCCGTTGACCCGGCGGCGGTCGAAGCGCGGCTCGCGGCCGACAAGGCACACACCATCAAAGCCGTGCTGGTGGTGCAGATCGACACGGCCTCCGGCGTCGTCAACGATATCGCGGCCATCCGGCGCGCGATGACCGCAGCAAAACATCCGGCTCTGCTGATGGTCGATTGCGTGGCGTCTCTCGGATGCGTGCCGTTCGAAATGGACGCCTGGGGCGTCGACGTCGCGATGGCAGGCTCGCAGAAAGGTCTGATGACGCCGCCCGGCTTGGCGTTCGTGGCCAGTAACGCGCGCGCCGAAGCGGTCCACAAAACGGCGAACATGAAAACGCACTATTGGGATTGGACATTCCGGCAGGGTCCCGAACACTATCAGAAATATTGCGGCACGCCGCCCGAGCATCTGCTGTTTGCACAGCGTGCAGCCCTCGATCTCCTGCTCGGCGAGGGTCTCGAAGCCGCGTGGAAACGTCACGCGTTGTTGGCCCGCGCAACACAGGCAGCCGTTGCGAAATGGTCGGAGGGACAGGTCGTCACGTTCAACATTTCCGACCCCGCTCAACGCGCCGCGTCCATCACCAACGTGCGCGTTGCCGGCATCGATAGCAGTGCCATCACCAACTACACACGCGACAAGTGCGGCGTGACGCTCGGCCTCGGCATCGGCGGCTATGAAGGAAAGGCCTTCCGCATCGCGCACATGGGCCACACCAACGCGCCGATGGTGCTCGGCACGCTCGGCGCCATCGAGATGGCCTTGATCGCGTTGAAGGTGCCGCATGGGTCCGGTGGCGTCAGCGCCGCCATCGACAGCCTTGCGGCCGGCGTACCCGCATGACGGCGACCGCAGTTGCCGTGCCCTCCGACGTGCGGCTGACGTTGTTCGTCCTGTCGCTCGGCAACTTCATGGTCGGCATCGCCGCCTTTGTCGTGTTGGGGCTGATGACGACCATCACCCGCAATCTCGGCATCGATCCGGCAGAAGGTGCGCGCCTCGTCACGTATTATGCCGTCGCCTACGCGATCGGGTCTCCGCTGTTGGTCGCGGTCACCGGACGCTCACAGCGGCGTGTCGTCGTCACGGTTGCGATGCTGGTCGTGGGGCTCGGATCTCTGGCCTGTGCACTCGCGCCATCGCTTGGGGGCATGGAACTTGCGCGCGTTTTCACCGCGTTCGGTGGCGGACTTTATAGTGCGGCCACGGCGGCCATAGCCGTGTCGCTCGTGCCGGAAGTTCGTCGCGGTTGGGCGTTGTCGCGTGTCTTCATCGGCTTCACCGCGGCACAGGGGATAGGCAATCCGATCGGCGCCTGGCTCGGCTACACGTTCAACTGGCAGTCGGCGTTCGTCGCCGTCGGTTCGATGGCGTTGGTGATGGCGGTTGCGCTGTGGCGCATCGTGCCTGCGACGACTGCATTCCGCCCTACGTCGCTCGTCGAACTGGGCCGGATTCTGTCGACGCCGCACATGGTCGTGCCGCTTTTGTTTACGGTTCTGTATGTCGCTTCGAGCTACACGGTCCTGACCTATCTGACCCTCATCGTCGAAACGCGGCTGTCATTGTCGGGCACGGGCGTTGCGATTTTGCTCGCGATCTATGGTGGCATGGCGTTCGTTGCCGCTGTCATGAGTGGTTGGCTCACCGACACGTTTCGCCCCTCGCGCATCCTTCTGGTCCTGTGCGGCCTGATGTCTGTATTGCTGCCGTTGGTCACGCAGGGGCCGCGCGACGTGATTCCAGCAGCGATTTTGATCGCCGCCTGGTCGTTGGCGAGTTGGTCGCATTTCACAGCGCAGCAGTCGCGTCTCGTCGCGATCAGTCCGCAGCAAGCGCAGCTGTTGCTCGCGCTCAACGCATCGATGCTCTACGTCGGCATCGCCACCGGATCGCTCCTCGCCTCCAAGTTGCTTCCGATTCCAGAGTTCCGTGGGCTGGCGATCGGCGCCGTCATCCTCGTCGTAGCGGCAGCGCTCGTTCTGCTCGTCGGCGATCGCATGATCGCGCGCCATCGCTCGCAAGCAGTATAAAATCTGCACCATGGACAAAAAAAATCGCCCGCACAGTGTGCGAGCGATTCGTTGAGCAACCGGCAGTCAAGGCGCTCAAACCTGCTCTTTGAGCTCCTTGGCGGCGCGGAACGCGACCTTTTTAGAGGCTTTGATCTTGATGCTCTCGCCCGTGGCCGGATTGCGGCCCATGCGTGCGGCGCGCTTGCGCACCTGCAGGATTCCCAGGCCCGACATGCGAATGCGCGCGCCCTTTTTGAGATGCTTGGTGATCATGCCGACGAAATCTTCGAGCAGCGCATTCGCCTGCTTTTTCGGCATTTCATGCACTTCGGCAAGCGCCGCGCCGAGATGACGCAGCGTCACCGTATCGGCCTTCACGGCGGCCTTCACGGCGGCTTTTGCGGCCGGCTTCGCGGCGGCCTTCGCCGGTGCGACCGGTGACTTCACCGGCGATTTCATCGCTTTTTTTGCTGGTTTTGCGGGCTTGACAGCCATGATTAAACATCCTGGTTACGAACATCTGAGGCCGTGTGATGTCTGCATTTCCCGATAAAATCAAGCGTATCTTTGCAGTGACCTCCGAGTTGAGCCCATTTTCACTACATTTCCTGCATGGCGAACCGCTGCAAAAGCATTGTCAGGTGTACGCGCGTCCCGTGGCGTGTCGTCGATGTCAAAGCGTTCGAAGAGGCGACGCTTGACGCCGCATCGTTCGTATAGTCATGAGCAGCAGGCTTTGCTCGCGTCAGCGCGGCCGTCATCGTTGGAGCTCCGCATGTCACCACGTTTGTTTCAGCCCATCAGCATCGGTGGTCTCGATCTGGATAATCGTCTCGTCGTCGCGCCCATGTGCCAATACTCAGCCGATGATGGATCTGCGACGCCGTGGCACTTGATGCATCTCGGTATGCTGGCGAATTCCGGTGCTTCGCTGCTCATTGTCGAAGCGACCGCCGTGCAGCGCGAGGGCCGCATCACGCATGGCTGTCTCGGACTCTATTCCGATGCCAATGAAAACGCGCTGCGCCCGGTTGTCGAAGCCTGTCGCGCTTATGGCGTTGCCAAACTCGGCATTCAATTGGGACACGCCGGTCGCAAGGCGTCTTCGAAGCGTCCCTGGGAAGGCAAGACGATGCAGGATCCCTGCGACCCCGCAGACGCGTGGCCGACCAATGCGCCGTCGGCAGTCGCGATGAGCAGTCATCCCCAGCCACATGCGATGTCGATCGCCGATCTGTCTGCAACACGGCAGGCGTTCGTCGATGCCGTTGTCCGTTCGGAGCGGCTGGGATTCGATCTCGTCGAACTCCATGGTGCCCACGGCTATCTGCTGCATCAGTTCCTCTCGCCATTGTCGAATGTGCGCACCGACAACTATGGCGGCGCTCTCGCCAACCGCATGCGCTTCCCGCTCGAAGTCTTCGCCGACTGCAGGGCAGCGTGGCCATCGCACAAACCATTGGGCATTCGCGTCTCGGCGACCGATTGGATCGACGGAGGCCTCACGCTCGACGACGTCGTCATCTTCGCCCAGGAACTGAAAAAGATCGGCTGCGATTTCATCCACGTCTCGACCGGAGGCTTGGATCCGTCCGCGCGCATTCCCGTTGGGCCTGCGTATCAGGTGCCGTTCGCCGAACGCATCAAGCGCGAAAGCGGCTTGCTGACGATGGCCGTCGGCATGATCAACGAGGCGCAGCTGGCCGAAGCCATACTTGTCGAAGGCAAGGCCGATATGATTGCCGGCGCGCGTCCATTCCTCGACGATCCGCACTGGGGCTGGCACGCGGCCTACACGCTGGGAGCCGAAGTTACGTTACCGCCGCAGTATCGCCGCGCCGGCCTCAAGGCCTGGAGCCCCGCCGAACGCCACGCGCGTCGCTGATGTACTGATGGGAAAAGTGTGAGCGGCTTCGGGTCGCGTCCTGATCCCACTGGAAGCGGGCCGGCCCTAGGCTCGCCGCTCCACCAGAACCTGACCGGTGAATCGAAACACGGCATCGCCGTGTTGGTTGCGGCCTTCGCCAAGCGACGTTACCAACCCGCGCGTCGGCCGCGACTTCAGCACCCGTGTCTCGAGCACCTTGTTGCGATACTCGATTGTGTCATCCATCAAGACCGGCTTCAGCCACAGCATGTTGCGAAACCCAGGCGACGGACCCCATTGCGCAAGCGTGTGTCCTCCAGCCTGCAGCCGAGCCTCCTGAGCTTGCCGCGTCCTCACCAGCTGTCGAATGAACGTCGCCGCAGTGTGCCACCCGCTCGCAGCCAACCCGCCGAACAGCGAATTGCGTCCACCCTCCTCGCTCAGATGAAACGGTTGCGGATCGAACTGCCGCGCGAACGCAATGATGTCGTCACGACCGAAGGTGTGGGCGCCGAGGTCGAGCACTTCCCCCACAACGATGTCATCGAGAAAATTGCCGCGCGGCACAGCAGTCGTCATTGCACTTTCGTCCCATAGCGTCGGCATCGCAGCCTTGTTTGACGCAGGCTTGGGTGCAGACCGCGCTGCGTTCGGCTCCGGATGCCGGCGCCGCATCAGCTGGTTGGTGATCGCCTCCAGCACGGCCTCGCCGTCCTGCCGCAGCAGTTCGAAGCGCATTTTCGAAATGCCCACATCTCCGCGCGATTGCAGAAGGCGGCTTTCCATAACCGTGCAGCGGATCGACAGAATGTCGCCGGGGCGCACCGGCTTCAGCCATTTTACCTCGTCGATGCCAGGTGATCCCAACGATGTCGAGCGCAGCAGGAAGTGGTCGCACAGCAACCGCATCATCATCGCGCAGGTGTGAAATCCACTCGCACACAAGCCGCCGACGATCGATGCTTTCGCGGCCGCTTCATCGAGATGGATCGGCTGCGGATCGAACGCATTGGCGAACGCGATGATGTCGTCGCGCGTGACCAGCGTCGCGCCTCCCGTCAAAGTGAAGCCGGCGATCATCTCCTCGTAATGAAGCTGCCCATCCGACGGAAGTATAAATTGCACCGCGTTATTTCCCTTGCTTTCCCGCATCCATCGTCCTCTCATACGGTATCGGTAGCCGCTTCGGTATCCCTCAAGGCGGCATCCCTCGAGTCGTCTCGCACCGGCTTCGCAATTCGCCATCGACTTGCCTCGTCGAGTGCCGATCCATAGTCGCAACCAAACGAGGCAACGAGTGAAACGATCTGTGCCGGAAACGCTGGTAATGCACTTTCGACGCTGACTTTACGCCGCGATGCAACGTCGCGAGAACGATTTTCCCTCACGAGTGTCAACACGAGCATGGTTGCTAAGATGCCAGCTGTCGAACAGGTCAACGTCTTTTGCGTCGGTGCGCGCGGCGGCAATCCCGCACCCATCGTACTGAACGCCGACAGCCTCTCGTCCGATGAAATGCGCGAAATCGCGGCCGGTTGCGGCCAGGAAGCCGGCTTCGTGCTGGCGCCTTCCGACAAGCACAAGGCCGATTTGCAGTATCGTTTCTTTGTGCCGCTCGCCGAGATGGACATGTGCGGCCACGGTACGTTGGGCACCACGTGGTTGCTCGCCAAGAAGGGCAAACTCAAACCCGGTGAAGTCCGCATCGAGACCAAGAGCGGCATCGTGCGCTGTCGCATCTCCGACACCGGCGAAGTTGCCATCTCGCAACCGCCCGCCAAAGTCATACCGATCGATCCACAGTATCGCGCCGCAGTCATCGATGTGCTCGGATTGGCTGAGCGCGACCTGCTCGACTTGCCGCTGCTCAATGCCAACACATCGCGCACCAAAACGCTTGTGCCGCTCGCTTCGCCCGTCACGCTGCAGGAGCTGAAACCGGATTTCTCGCGACTGAAGGGCCTTTGCGAAACGTTGGGGTCGACGGGATTTTACCCGTTCGCCTGCGATCTCGAAGATGAGCGCACGTATCACGCACGCCAGTTCCCCGCCGCATCGGGATACCCCGAGGACGCGGCGACAGGGGTCGCTGCCACAGCCCTGCTTTACGGCCTCAAGCATTGGGGCCTGATCGGCCTCCGACGTACCATTCGCGTCCGGCAGGGCGATGCGATGGGCCGCCCGTCGCGCATGGCCGTGACGCTGGCCGACCATGCCGACGATCAGGCGGGATGCTGGTTGTCAGGCGAAGTCAGACTGGCCGAGCAGACGGCGTCTCACTAAGCACTGAAACGGAAAACGCCTCGGCCGTGAAAGCCAAGGCGTTCGTCGCATGCGGCTCGGCCTGTTCGAGCCGGCCGTGAACAGTCGTGATCACCAGGCGCAGTTCAGCGCCGCCAGTTCTTTCTTAAGTTTGGCAGTCGTGTCCTTGCACGTGGCGTCGAGCTGGGTTTTGCCTTCGGGCGTTGCAGCAACCGCTTTCCAATTCGCCTTCGT
>JANLYD010000394.1:0-8483 GCA_031365465.1 Hyphomicrobiaceae bacterium | reverse complement strand
CAACACCTTCGAAGGCATCGTGATCGAGACGCACATTTCGCAAGTCCACAAGCGAGAAGCGTTCCGTCATCACTCGTATGTTTCGCATCGGGCCGATGCTGTCATGGCTGGATTTGGAACGCAGGGCTATCAGTTGGCGCTGCGTCGAATCGCGCGGCTGTTGGAGACGGAAACGAAGGCATGATCTCGCTCACGGGTACGACGAAAATCATTGCGCACATCGGATATCCGACCAAAAGCTTTCGGGCGCCGATGATCTACA
Source organism: Hyphomicrobiaceae bacterium (assembly GCA_031365465.1). Taxonomy (GTDB): domain Bacteria; phylum Pseudomonadota; class Alphaproteobacteria; order Rhizobiales; family Hyphomicrobiaceae; genus JABFRJ01. The sequence continues at coordinate 8,221 of JANLYD010000394.1, read as the reverse complement.
ATCCCTACTTCGCGAGCCGTGGCATCGATGCCGCTGTCGTGCCAATGGGTTGCCGCGCCGAGTCCTATACTGCGTTCTTGCCGTTGGTGTTCAAGCTCTCCAATATCCATGGTGCGCTCGTAACGATGCCGCACAAGGTTTCGACAGTTGCGCTGCTCGACGACGTCTCGACGACCGTGAAGGTGGCAGGCGCTTGCAACGCGATCGTGTTGCGCGATGACGGCAAGCTCGCGGGCGACATGTTCGACGGCGAAGGCTTTGTTCGCGGCATGGAACGCAAGGGCCGTTCGGCGCAGGGCGCGCGTGCGCTTGTCGTCGGCGCAGGTGGCGTTGGCTCGGCAATCGCTGCGTCGCTCGCAAAAGCCGGTGCTGTGGCGCTCGGATTGTTCGATCCGAATGCCGCTGTGGTTTCGGCGCTTGCAGACCGGATTTCAATTCATTATCCGGACGTCGAACTTGTAGTCGGGAACAAGGATCCGGCTGGATGGGACATCGTCGTGAATGCGACGCCGCTCGGAATGAAGGCCGGCGATCAGATGCCGATGGATGTCGATCGCCTCACGCCCGAGATTTTTGTGGGCGAGGTCGTGATGGCGGCGGAGATCACGCCGTTTCTTGACGCGGCGCGGGCGCGTGGCTGCACCTATCAAGTCGGCACGGACATGTTGTTCGAGATGATCCCGGCGTATCTCGATTTCTTCGGCTTTCCAGCGGCGACCGCGGATGAACTGAGGCGCGTGGCCAACATCAGCTATTGACGCCGATGACCGCGCACGAAGTAGCTTCGCAAGCTGGGCTGCCGCAGTTTCGATGTGCTTGATTTCGGTGGTGCCGCAAACAGGATTCGAACCTGTGACCCCGTCATTACGAATGACGTGCTCTACCAACTGAGCTATTGCGGCGACGTCGGGGTGATACTCGGGTATCGCCAGTTGCGCAAGCCCCGATCGCATTACGTCCGTGCTGCTGCCGGCAAAATCCAATCAACCGATGGCAATCTTGTGCTCGGATTTGTATGTCGAGCCGTCGTCGTCAAGCCAGGTGAAAACGAACGTGCCGGCTTCGGGGACGCGCACGAAAAACGACAAAAACGGGTTCGAGGAGATCGCGGACGCCCAGTCGGAGCGCATGACTTCCTGGCCATTGAAGGTCGCCGTAAATTGCTTGATGATCTTGCGCGGTATCAGCTGACCTGCTGCGTCGCGGCGCTGGCCACTTTCCATTTCGTGGGCGATGAGGGTTTTCACCTCGAGGATCTCGCCGGCTTTAGCGGTCGTCGGCATGCGAACGCGGGGGACGGGTTTTGCGGTGTCGGCCATGGTCATCTCTTGCGAACGGGGATTGCGGACAATGTGGCTGAAGGCGCTGACTTAGCCGCCGCAGCCGCCGATGGTGACCTTCACTTCCTTGCGCGCGGTGTAAAAGTCGCCGTTGGACATTTCGGCGACGGCGACGATGTTCTGTGTCTTTGCCAAGCGCATGCGGACTGCAGCAGACGCCTTGGGCGACAGGGGCGAAAAGTAGAAGCTGGCGACCTGCGGGTTCGGGTTTTCCTCGGCGAAGAAATGCACTGCCTTGACGTGATCGGCAGGAGTCATCGGGCTATCGATTTCAAAGCTGAGTGGCACAACCAAGCCGTTCTCGGCAATCGTCGGAAGATCGATCTTGATCTTGCCCTCCTGCAGCTTGCGATCCCCAACCAATTTTTTGAACTCTGCTGTGAAGCCTTCGGTGGCCGCGCTCGCTGAATGGCCAAACGCGATCCACGCGGCGGCTCCGACTGCGCCAAGCGCCAGAAACCGGCGGCGCGTCTGCGCGGTATCGAGCGAGATATCGGACATGTTCATTGCTCAACTCCTAGGCCATGCAGATCAGATGGCGCCGTTCAAGCGCTGCGATACAGTTTGGTCATCGAAAACTCCCGATGCCCCAAGGCTTCGGCAGCCGTCAAGCGGCCGTTGCACGTGCGAATAACCATGTCGATCAGCGTATCGCCGGCTGTATCGAGTGTCTGGTCGCGACGCAGAATGCCGGTGACATCACAGTCGATGTGTTCCGACATGGTGCGCAACGTCTTCGGGTTGCCGGATATCTTGATCACGGGGACGATCGGGTTACCAATCACATTGCCTTGGCCCGTCGGGAACGTGTGCACGACGAAACCACCGGCGGCCATCAGGGTCACGCATTCGGCGGCGGCCGAGGAACTGTCCATGAAATAGAGTCCGGGGCCTTTCGCGGGTTCTTCGGCTGGGCCGAGCGCGTCGATGTATTTGCAGGTGCGTCCGATTTTTTCGAGATTGCCGAGCGCTTTCTCCTCGATGGTCGACAGGCCGCCGGCAATGTTTCCCTTGGTCGGCTGGCTCTCGCTGAGGTCACCGTCCTTGTGCGCTTCGATCACGTCCTCCTGGTAGGCTTTCCACATTTTATACCACTTATCGGCGACGGCAGCATCGATCGCGCGTTCTTTGCAAAGATGCTCCGCGCCAGTGATTTCGCTGGTTTCACCGAACACGCCGTAGATCTTGTGAGGGATCAGCTTGTCGTACATGTTGCCGACCGTCGGGCAAGATGCGAGGCCGGTCGTGGTGTCGCTCTCGCCGCATTTGGTGGAGACCCAAAGGTCGGCGATGGCGCATTCTTCGCGCTTGAGTTCAGACGCCCACTGCAAAAACTCTTTGGCCTTGTACGACGCCTTGGCGATCGTGGCGATGTCGCCGTGGCCTTCGATGCCGAAGCCGATGACGGGCTTGCCGGTTTTGGCGATGCCGTCGACCACGCGCTTGGTCCAGCCATCCTCGATGCCGACCACCACGACGGCCGCGACGTTCGGATTGGAACCGGTGCCGATCAAAGTGCGGAAATGCAGATCGAGATCGGCGCCGAATTGCAGCCGGCCGTAAGCATGTGGAATGGCGAGCGTGCCCTTGATGTTGTTGGCGACGGCCTCGCACACCGCATTGGACAGATCGTCGAGCGGGAGAATGACGACGTGATTGCGAACGCCGACGCGGCCGTTCTCGCGTCGCCAGCCATGAAACGACAAATTCGCACGGGACGCCGTTTGAGCAGGTTTTGCAGCGGTTTTGGTGGCCATGTGTCGTGCTCGATCGTGATCTGATGACAAATGCGTGTGCGGGCAGGCTTTGATCGCAGTCCGATCACCAGCGCTTGGTCCTCATGTTCTGGATGTGGACGTGATCGCCGCGCTTGGCATCGGCGACGATCTTGCCGACGTCTTCGCCGTACTTGATTACGGTGTCGCCCGCCTTCAGATCACGCAACGCTACTTTGTGGCCGATGGGAATGTCATGGTTGGCGGTCGTTTCCGTGGTGGTGTCGGTCTCGGTGACAACGCCCTGCATCCTGGTGCCGGCCTTGAGATCTTCCACGACGACGACGCCGACGTTGTCCTTGGGGCTGTGGACGAGAAAGTGTGGCATGTTCTTCAGCATGTGCGCGGTCCCAGAAGTCGCCAGGCAGATTGTGAAGCGCACCATAGTTGAGATCGCGCGTCGGGCAAGTTCGGAGTTGGTGGTTCGGGGGTTGTGGTTCGGAGTTCACAGTCGTAGTTCGTGAGCCAGCTACCAACCACAAACAGTTCTACCGGCCCCGGGCTCAGCCCGTGCCGTCGGTGAGATCATCCCCCCGAACTCGGGGAGCAGAGCGCGGCTTTCGCCGGTTCGTCTGCGAGACCCGCCTCGCCGGCGGGCCGACCTCACCGGTAAAGGTGAGGCAAGTGCGGCTGAGCCGCGCTCTGCGCTGTGTTTATTTTCTCTGACGGCATGCACGGACTGCGCCCGACCCACGCATTTGAGGGTTGCCGCCGCGAGGTGCAGGCCTAAGGTGTGACTCAACCGCCCCGACCGGGTCCTCTGCACAATCTCACAGCTCCCAAACACTAGATCTTAGCGGTTCTAGACCCGCCCCGATGCTGGGATGAAACGAGAGTGCGGGAGAAACACGAAAATCGCAATCAGAGCGTGTTTTTGCAGTTAATTTGGCACGTACGGATTGCCTAGTGCACTAGTGAGACGCCAACGGCTGGTCGACGACCTACCACTGCCGCCGCCGAACAGCGCCAGTTGTTCATCGTGACTGGAAACGACGTGGCCTTCGTTCCCATGCGCCCGGCAACCTATCAACCCGTTCCCTTGACAACGACGCCGTTGAGCGTCAATGCGCCGCCACGAACGGACAAGGCGGCGCTACCGCCGTCGTGCAGATGGCCCGACAAAATCTGCTCGGCCAACGGATCTTGCACGGTCTTCTGGATGACCCGCTTCAACGGCCGCGCGCCGTAAGCCGGATCGTAGCCGCGATTGGCGAGCCACGTCCGCGCGGCGTCGTCGAGCGTCAACGTGATCTTGCGATCGGCTAGCAATTTGCGAAGTCGCGCCAACTGCACGTCGACAATGTTGACCATTTCGTCGCGCCGGAGACGATGGAAGATGATCGTGTCGTCGAGGCGGTTCAAAAACTCCGGACGGAATTTCGTTTTCAGCTCCGCCAACACGAGCGCCTTGGCCTGTTCGAAACTGGCGTCGTCGGTGGCTGCGACCAGATATTCCGCGCCGATGTTGGAAGTCAGAATGATCAGCGTGTTCTTGAAGTCGACCGTGCGGCCCTGACCATCCGTCAGTCGTCCATCGTCGAGTACCTGCAGCAGGACGTTGAACACATCCGGCTGGGCCTTTTCGATTTCGTCGAACAGGATCACCTGATAAGGCCGGCGCCGAACGGCTTCGGTCAACGCGCCGCCTTCGTCGTAGCCGACATAACCCGGAGGCGCGCCGATCAATCGCGAGACGGAGTGCTTTTCCATGTACTCGCTCATGTCCATGCGGACCATGGCGCTATCGTCGTCGAACAGGAAGCTGGCGAGGGCTTTGGTCAACTCTGTCTTGCCGACGCCAGTCGGTCCGAGGAACAGGAACGAGCCCATCGGCCGGTTCGGATCCTGCAAGCCTGCGCGTGCGCGGCGCACGGCAGTCGCCACGGCCACCACAGCGTCGTGCTGGCCGATGACGCGTTTGCCCAATTCGGTTTCCATGCGCATGAGTTTGTCGCGTTCGCCCTGCAACATCCGGTCGACGGGAACGCCGGTCCAGCGTGAGATGACGCCTGCGATATGATCGGCGGTGACCGCTTCTTCGACCATTGCCTTGTGCGCGCTGCCGTCGCCCTGCTCGAGACTGGCGAGTTTCTTTTCAAGCTCGGGGATCACGCCGTAGGTCAGCTCGCCGGCGCGCGCGAGATTGCCGCGGCGCTGCGCCAACTCCAACTCGGTGCGGGCGGCGTCGAGATCTTCCTTCATCTTGCGGGCGCCGCCGAGCTTGGTCTTCTCGGCCTGCCAGCGCGTGGTGAGCGCGTTGGCGGTCTCTTCGAGCTGGGCGATGTCGTTGTCGAGCCGCTTCAGCCGGTCACGCGAGGCGCTGTCGGATTCTTTCTTCAATGCCTCGCGCTCGATCTTGAGCTGGATCAACCGGCGGTCGGTTTCGTCGAGGGCTTCGGGTTTGCTGTCGACCTGCATGCGCAGGCGCGACGACGCTTCGTCGACAAGATCGATGGCTTTGTCGGGCAGGAAGCGATCGGTGATGTAGCGATGCGATAGCGTGGCAGCCGCCACCAGTGCGTTGTCGGTGATGCGAACGCCGTGATGGAGTTCGTACTTCTCCTTCAGGCCACGCAGGATCGAGACGGTATCTTCGACGCTCGGCTCGTTGACGAACACGGGTTGGAAGCGGCGTGCGAGGGCTGCATCCTTTTCGATGTGCTTGCGATATTCGTCGAGCGTCGTGGCGCCGACGCAGTGCAGCTCACCGCGCGCCAGTGCCGGTTTGAGCATGTTGGACGCATCCATCGCGCCGTCGGCTTTGCCAGCGCCGATGATGGTGTGCAACTCGTCGATGAAAAGAATGATGCCGCCGGCAGCCGCCTGCACTTCCGACAGCACGGACTTCAAGCGCTCTTCGAACTCGCCACGATATTTGGCGCCGGCCACCAGCGACCCCATGTCGAGCGACCGCTGCTTTTTATCTGTTAGACTTTCGGGCACGTCGCCGTTGATGATGCGTAGCGCCAGACCTTCGGCAATGGCGGTCTTGCCGACGCCGGGTTCGCCGATCAACACGGGATTGTTCTTGGTCCGGCGCGACAGCACCTGAATGGTGCGGCGGATTTCCTCGTCGCGGCCGATGACCGGATCGAGCTTGCCCTCGCTTGCCGCCTGCGTGAGATCGCGGGCGTAACGCTTCAAGCTGTCGTAGTTGCTTTCAGCGCTCGCGCTGTCTGCGGTGCGGCCTTTGCGAATGTCGTTGATCGCCGTGTTGAGCGCGGCGGCGGTGACGCCTGCGGCCTTGAGGTTGGCGCTGGTTTCAGACGAGGGCTCCAACGCCAGCGCCAACAGTAAGCGTTCGACGGTGACGAACTTGTCGCCCGCTTTATCGGCGATCTTCTCGGCCTGATCGAACACCTTCCCGAGTTCGGGCGCCATGTAGACTTGACCGGCGCCGCCACCGCTGATTTTGGGACGGCGTGCGATGGCACGCTCGTTGGCTGCGGCCAGTTCCGCGCGTCGTCCGCCGGCACGCTCGATAAGGCCGGAGGCCAAGCCTTCGGGATCGTCCAGCAATACTTTCAGCAGATGATCAGGCCCCAGTTGCTGGTGGCCTTCGCGCTGGGCCAGGGATTGCGCCGCTTGAATGAAGCCCTTGGCGCGGTCGGTATAGATTTCGAGATTCATAGCTCATGTCTCCCACGGGCACGGCACGCCCCAACGCGGCGGCGGCTGTGCTGCTCATCTGCTGGCAATCTGTTTCAGTGTAATCTCACGCGCCCCCGAAGGCAGCGCTTAGGATCAATTGGTGATCGTGTGCCATGAGGTAAAGGTGGCGAGCGCAAAAGCTGCATAAAAAATTCAGCCGCGCCAAACGCCGTCGGTGACGCGCGCCGATTCGGGGAGCACCCGTCGATACTGATAGACCCAGGCGCTGAGGCTATCGCCATTGGCTAGCGTCACGGGGTGCTCGACGCGGGAGTACTCGTCGCTGGCGGCGGCGCTGTCTCCGCCCTGCGTGATGCCTTCGTATTGATCCAGCCAGGTCAGCGACTTGACGCGGTCTGACAAACGATAAACCTCGCCGTGAACGCGATCTGTTGCTTTTTCCGCCGGCCGTAGTGCTGGATACCAGCTTACCCGATAGAGGCGACCGGCGAGGGTTGCTGGTGCGACCAAAAGTGCCTCTTGGCGCAAGCGATGGCCTTGCGGATGCCCTGCCGTCGTCACCAGCGAGCCGTATACGAACAGATGCGGGTTCATTTTACAGTCCTCGTTTTGTCCCCAGTCGGCAACTCTGTTAAGCATCGATCGATCGGTCTTGGCCAGCGTCGCAAATTCGGGCTAAACGATGCTCCAAACCGCGCTGCTCTCATTGGAGACACCCATGGCCCGCATCACGCTTCGTCAGCTTCTGGATCATGCCGCCGAGCATAGCTATGGCGTGCCCGCCTTCAATATCAACAACATGGAGCAGGCGCTGGCGATCATGGCCGCTGCCAATTCTGTCGATGCGCCGGTCATCATCCAGGCGAGCCGCGGCGCTCGGTCGTATGCCAACGACATCATGCTGAAGCACATGATGGACGCGGTGACTGAAATCTATCCGCACATTCCCGTCTGCGTGCATCTCGATCACGGCAATGAACCCGCCACCTGCATGACCGCGATCCAGGCCGGTTTCACCTCCGTCATGATGGACGGCTCGCTCGATGCTTCAGGGTCGAAGCCTGCGAGCTGGGACTACAACGTCGGCGTGACCAAGAAAGTGACTGAAATCTCGCATCTCGGCGGCATTTCGGTCGAAGGCGAGTTGGGCGTGCTCGGATCGCTCGAGACCGGCAAAGGCGACAAGGAAGACGGGCACGGCACCGACGACACGCTCAGCCACGATCAGCTTTTGACCAACCCAGACGAAGCCGTGAAGTTCGTGCGCGAAACGGAAGTCGACGCGCTGGCGATCGCCATGGGCACCAGTCACGGCGCGTATAAGTTCTCGCGCAAGCCGGACGGCAAAGTGCTGGCGATGCACGTGATCGAGGAGATTCACAAGAAGCTGCCGAACACGCATCTCGTCATGCACGGCTCGTCGTCGGTGCCGGAGGATCTGCAGGAGATCATCAACAAGTTCGGCGGCAAGATGAAGCCGACGTGGGGCGTGCC
>JANLYD010000382.1:0-1970 GCA_031365465.1 Hyphomicrobiaceae bacterium | reverse complement strand
GATTGCCCATGGCGAGCCCCTGATCCGTCCGAGTAACTCCGATAAACTCGACTATGAGGGCGAGGTTGTTGCCGTCATCGGCCGGCGTGGGCGGCGCATCGCCAAGGCTGATGCGTTGGCGCACGTCAGCGGTTATTCGATTTTCAACGATGGCTCGGTTCGCGACTATCAGTTGCGCACGACGCAATGGACAGTGGGGAAGAATTTCGACGGCACCGGCGGATTTGGTCCGGTCTTCGTGACGGCGGATGAACTGCCACCCGGCGCCCGCGGCCTGCGCTTGACCACGCGTCTCAACGGCCAAGTCATGCAGAACGCCTCGACAGATGACCTCATCTTCGACGTTGCGACGCTGGTATCGCTGATCAGCGATGCGATGACGCTTGAGCCCGGCGATATGATCGTCACGGGTACGCCGTCCGGGGTGGGCGGAGCGCGCAAACCGCCGGTGTTCATGAAGGCTGGCGACGTGTGCGAAATCGAAGTCGAGCGCATCGGCATCTTGCGCAATCGTATCGCAGATGAAGCCTAGAGCACTTCGGGGGCTGCAGTATGCTTGAACGCGAAATGAGCACCGATGTCCTGGTCGTTGGCGGCGGACCCGTTGGGCTGTCGCTGGCCGTCGAATTGGGCCTGCGTGGCATTCGTACAATCGTCGTCGAGAAGCAGGCGCGGACCGGCGTACAGCCGCGCGCCAAAACGACGAACATCCGTACGATGCAGCACATGCGCCGATGGGGCATCGCCGAGGCCTTGCGTGCCGCGTCTCCCCTGCCACCGGACTATCCGACCGACGTGGTCTTTGCGACGCGTCTGTTCGGCCGAACACTGGCCGTGATCGAGAACGCGTTCGAAGGCGCCAAACGGCGAGATCCGCGCTTTCCTGAACCCGCACAATGGGTGCCGCAGTACGTCGTCGAAGCGGTTCTTCGCGACCGCGCCGCAACGCTTTCGACGGTGGAAGTGGCGTTCAATGCGGAACTGGAGGATGCCAAGCAATCGGCCACGGGCATAACCGCAACGATTCGAGACAGTGCGCGCGACACCACCTCAACGATCAGCGCGAAATATCTGGTCGGTGCCGATGGGGGACGCAGCCGTGTGCGCTCGCTGATCGGTGCCAAGATGGAGGGGGAACACGCATTTGCTCTCCACTACAACGTCATCCTTCAGATACCGGATCTCACCCAAACGCCACCGGCACAGCGCGCGATCATGTACTGGCTGGTCAACCCCGAGAGCCCCGCGGTCATGAGTCCGATGGGCGAGGGACGATGGGCGATCGGCTTGACCTTGGCGCCGGGCGAGAAGGATATGGACGACGCGACGATCCGCCAGCGGGTGCGGGCGGCGATCGGACGCGAGATGGATTTCGAGATCCTCATGCGCGATGCCTGGGCCGCGCATCGGCTCATCGCCGACACCTATCGCGACCGCCGCGTGTTCCTTGCCGGCGACGCCTGTCACCTCCACCCGCCCTTCGGCGGTTACGGCATGAACCTCGGTATCGCCGATGCGGTCGATCTCGGTTGGAAATTGGCGGCAACACTGGAGGGATGGGGCGGACCGGAGTTGCTATCGTCCTATGAGACGGAACGCCGCCCGGTGCATCAGCGCACAATCGCCGAAGCCGTGGCGAACCATAAGGTGCTCGGCGCTCAATTGCTGAAAGCCAACCTCGACGGCGACGGCAAGGCCGGGCAAGCCGCCCGTGCTGCCGTCGGAAAGGAAATCGTCGCGACGAAAACACGGGAATTCAAGACGGTCGGCGTGGTGCTGGGCTCGCGCTATGAACGTTCACCGATTATCATCGACGATGGGTCATCGCCGCCGGCTGAGCACACTTCTGATTTCGAGCCGTCCGCTCACCCGGGCTGCCTCGCGCCGCATGCCTGGTTGCGGGACGGCACGTCGCTGTATGACCACTTCGGACCGGCGTACACGCTGCTGCAATTGGACGACGTTGCCGC
>JANLYD010000377.1:0-2265 GCA_031365465.1 Hyphomicrobiaceae bacterium | reverse complement strand
CGTCGAGGCGGCCGATGGCGCCCAGCACCGCGTACGCCGCGATCAGCATGTCGTGCCGGTCGGAAACCGCCGATACCTGCGCGTCCAACAACTCCTGCTCGGCATTGAGTACGTCCAGCAGTGTACGCTGGCCCACGCGTTCTTCCTCGCGGACGCCTTCCAGTGCGACGCGGGCGCTGTCGACCTGGATTTTGTCCTGCGCCACCTGGGTCCGGGTCGCTTCGAGACGCGACCAGGTCGAGATCGCCGTTGCCTGTGCCTCGTTCCGAGCCTGTTCGATTTCCTGCAGGCGGCTGACGTGGGTATGCTTGGCTGCCCGCACGCGGGCTTTGGTCTCGCCGCCTTCGTAGAGCGGCACGTTCACACGGCCGGTGACGGTTGCGCTGCCGGTATCGTTGATGCCCCGGGCAGCGTTGAAGCCTTGTGTGTAGCCCGCTTCCAATTTCATTTCCGGCAGCAATTCGCCCCAGATGCGGTCGACCTCATGGCGCGCGGCCTGCTCGCGATAAAGCGCTGCGACGACGTTTGGATTTTCCTTCTCGGAAATCTTGATGACGTCGTCCACCGACGCTGGCAGCAGCTTCGTCGGTGCAGTTGGTTCGCTCAGCTTGTGCGGAGCGCGCCCGACTGTCCGCTCATACACCGCCTTGCTGGTCTTGAGGTTCGAGCGCGCGAGATCGAGCGCCGACACGGCCTTGGCGCGGCGGGCTTGCGCCTGTGCAACGTCGGTTCGGGTCACTTCGCGGACGGAGCGGCGGGCTTCAGCCGAGGTCAGTTCGGTGCTCAGAACGGCGACGTTCTTTTCGCGCAACTGCACGAGGGCGGTGTCGCGGATGACATCGGCATAGGCGGTAACGGCGTCGAGCAGCACTTGGCCTTCGACGAAGCGGAGGTTTTCCCGGCCCGCGCGGACATTGGCTTCGGCTTGGCGAACGGTGTTGACGGTGCGGAAGCCGGAAAATACCGATTGTCCGATGCTGATGCCGTAGCCGGAGGGATGTAGCACGCCATCGGTGAGTTGCGTCGGGTTTGAATGCTGGCTCGCAAAGCCTCCGGACGCGGTGGCCGATGCGGTCGGGCGATAGCCGGCTTTGGCCTGCGGCACGCCTTCGTCGGTTGCCCGGAGGCGCGCGCGTTCTGCGTCGATCTTGGGATTGGACTGATAGGTGAGGGTCAGTGCTTCGTGCAGCGTCTCAGATGAAGCAGAGGTGTGCGGAAGCAGCACCGCCGACAGTGCCGCAAGGCTTACGGCGACCGTGTGTCGGCTCAGGTGGGCAAACTGCGACCGTCTCATGCGCCAAAGTTCCTTGCGGGCGGCGAAGCCCATCGGATGCATTGGCGGCTAAAAGAGTAAACTTTGTGTAAACGGCTGTGTCGAAGGCGGACGGGGTGACGTCAAAATACGAATGTCGCCGCGCGTACGAAGCCTGGCAGCGCCGCTGCGGAGGCGTCGAATGCGTCACGGTGCGAAAATGTGGTGCCGGACCTGATCCACACGACGGCTTTGCTGCCGGGGCCGCTGCCGGTCACCGCGACGAGCCGTGCGCCATTTTTCAACTGGTCGAACAGTGCTGGCGGGATCGAGGGCACGCTGCCGCTGAAGATGATGGCGTCGAATGGGCCATCGACGGGGGATCCCGCACCGAACGGGGCGCTTTTGATCTCTGCTGTCGTGCCCGCGAGCGCCAGCGCGTCTTTCGCGGCTGCGATCAGGCCGAGGTTCTCTTCGATGCCCATAGCCTTGCAGCCCATCGCGACCAGCACGGCCAGCCCATAGCCGGTGGCGCTGCCGATTTCGAGCACGCGCCCGCCGTCGGGAATTTCAGCAAGTTGGACCAGTTTTGCGAACAGACGCGGCTCGAGCAGCGTGCGTGCACCAGCGCCGGACTGCAGAGTTACGGGGTTGTCCATGTAGGCGATCTGGCGCAGCGCCGCTGGCACGAACGCTTCACGTGGCACCTGTCCCATGGCGCGAATGATGCGCCGATCGGTGACGTCACTCGGACGCACCTGCGAATCGACCATATTCAGCCGTTGGGCCGCAAAGGCATCGGCGCCGGCAGCGGCTGGCGTGGCTGGTGTCGGGGAAGGCTTCAGCATGTCGGTCATGGGTCTCGTCGATCTTGTGCGTGCGGCAAGCTGCGATCACAGTGGCAGCGGATCATAAGCGGCCGGACCATACTCAAACGACGCCGCAAGTGCCAGAGTGCCTGTCGAGCTATCCGATGTCTCATCTGCTTGACAGCCCTCTGCGTCCATGGTGAT
>JANLYD010000359.1:0-8707 GCA_031365465.1 Hyphomicrobiaceae bacterium | reverse complement strand
GGCCGGCCACCGAGATCGTAATTCAAACTATCGGCGAAGCGCGGCACATGTTCGTCCAGCAGGGCAGCCAAGTCCGCGATCACCGGATCGCGCCAGACCAGATCGTTCAGCGATCCATACGAGGTGTACCCGGGATAGGCGTGCTCGCGACACCACGCCTGTCCCGCCCGGTCGCCCTCGGCGATGGCGAGGCATGCGTGCTCCAGGTCGTTGCGCAGGCGCTGGGCTTTCGTACCGGCGGGCCGGGCCTGATAGATTTGAGTGGGAAACAACAGTTCGATGGGCGGCATGATCGGCATCTCGGTCCGGAGGGTGTTCAAGTCCATATCAGCGCAACGCCTGCGGCACGATCCCCGTTTGCACCTGCCGTGGAGCGTGAGATAGTAGGTGCCACAGCCCCTCGTCCCCGGATGCCCGTTCGATGTCACCTCCGCCCACCAACAAAAAAGAAGCGCCCACAGAGCCCTTCAAACGCATCCTCGGCCTCACGGTGCGCGCCATCGCCGGTGATAAAGAGGTGCAGGTATCGTATGGACCGGGCAAGCCCGAGTTGGATGGCAAGCAGGTGTCGCTGCCCGAGCCCGCGCGCCTGCCGACCGCCAAGGAAATCGCCGTCATCCGTGGTTGGGCCGACAGTCTTGCGTTGACTGCGGCCGTCCACGACAAGCGCGTACATCGCAGACTTGCCCCACCTGCCGGCCCCGCCCGCAACGTATTCGAGGCCGCCGAGAAGGCGCGCATCGAAGCGGTCGGCGCCAATCGCATGCCGGGTATGGCGCTCAATCTGACGGCCAAGGTCGACGATATCTATGGCCACGGCCGCTATGCCGAAATCAACGAACGCTCCGACGCGCCGCTCGAAGATGCGGTCTCGCTGCTGCTGCGCGAAAAGTTGACGGGCCTGCCGCCACCCGAATCAGCACGGCAGATGGTTGATCTCTGGCGTCCCTTCATCGAGGAAAGGGGCGGCAAGACACTTGCCCGTTTGCAGCAGACCCAGCTCGATCAGCACGCCTTCGGCAAGATCGCCCGCGACCTGTTGAAAGATCTCAACCTCACTGAAGCCGCTGCCGAAGGCCAGCCCGACGACGGCGACGACAAGGAGCAGGAGCAGTCCGAAGGCGGCGACGCCCAGAGCCAGGAACAACAGGAAGGTGCCGACCAGCAGGATACGCCGAGCGAAGATCAGCACGCCGAAGGCGAGGAAGGCGAGCAGTCCGAAACGTCTGAGTCGGCCGATGCCGACATGTTCGACGGCGAAGACGACGGCGACGACATGGCCGATACGCCGGAACCCTGGCGACCCAATCACAACGTGCTCGATAACCCCGAAGCGTTCGGCTACAAAATTTACTCGCGCGCCTCCGACGAGGAAATCGACGCCGACAAGCTCTCGACGCCCGATGAACTGGAGCGCCTGCGCACGTTTCTCGACAAGGAATTGCGCAATCTGTCGAGCGCTGTGGCACGTCTCGCCAATAAGCTGCAGCGCAAGTTGATGGCGCAGCAGAACCGCTCGTGGGATTTCGATCTCGAAGAGGGTGTGCTCGATCCGGCGCGGCTGACACGCGTAATCGTCGACCCGATGTCGGCACTGTCGTTCAAGCGGGAACGTGACACCGATTTCAAAGATACGGTGGTCACCCTGCTGCTCGACAACTCCGGCTCGATGCGCGGCCGTCCCATCATGGTCGCCGCTTGCTGCGCCGACATCCTGGCGCGCACGCTCGAGCGGTGCGGCGTGAAGGTCGAAATTCTTGGCTTCACCACCAAGGCCTGGAAGGGCGGACAAGCGCGCGAAGCATGGTTGGCCGCGGGCAAGCCGGCGCATCCCGGTCGCTTGAACGATCTGCGCCACATCATCTACAAAAATGCCGACGCGCCCTGGCGGCGTTCCAAGCGCAGTCTCGCGCTGATGATGCGCGAAGGGCTGCTGAAGGAAAATATCGACGGCGAAGCACTCGCCTGGGCGCACCGGCGTCTGCTCGGCCGTCAGGAAAATCGGCGCATCTTGATGATGATTTCGGACGGCGCGCCCGTCGACGACAGTACGCTGTCCGTCAACTCGGGCTCGTATTTGGAAATGCATTTGCGGCAAGTGATCGACGAGATCGAGAACCGCTCGCCGGTCGAACTGATCGCCATCGGCATCGGTCACGATGTCACGCGCTACTACAAACGCGCCGTGACGATCTCGGACCCGACAGAGTTGGCCGGCGCGATGACCGACAAATTGGTGGAGTTGTTCGGGGAAACGAGCGGGCCGGAACCAGCACGGCGCCCGTCATCGCACTCGAGCCGAGCGCGATGACGGCGGACTTCATTTGCTTTTGCTCAACGTCGAGCAGAACTGGTCGAACTGCTCTTTCGACCATTTCAAGTTGGCATTCCAGCCCGTCGCGCATTCGGCCTGCGTCGGGTTGAGCACGATCGTCTGCCCGCCCGGCTCTTTGGTCTGCGGTGGACTTGTGGGTGCGGGTGGCGTGACTTGAGCGTTCGCAGCCGTTGCCAGCCCCGTGAGTGCTACGGCAATGGCGAATTTGATCTTCATGGCGTTTCTCCTTTCACGGAAAACGCCGTCGCTTTCGCATCAGTTCCGGTTCAGCCGCCGACAGGCCTGCTTCGACGTGAACAAGACACGAAAATCCCCGGCAAGCATGCTTGCCGGGGTAATTTGATAACCGAGTACGCTCATCCGTTGAATCGGTGGCGCTGTTCTCAGTTTACTTGTTCGCTGCTGCGATGTTCTTCGCGCCCAGGCCGTTCGGCTCGGGAACTTCACGGCGGCATGCGCTGACGGCAACGGCTGCGCTCAGCATGGCAGCGACGAAAACGGCTTTCTTCATGGTCGACATTGTCAGTCTCTCCAAATGAATCACTCGCCAGCACACTTGGCCGATTTGTACGTTTCCAAGCAAGCGATCAGCCTTGATTTCGTCAGAATGCCATCAGGATGTTGCGTGGTTGTCACAGCAATCGTCGGACAGGTAACTATAATACGTTGAGTTGCCGGGCGTTCTGGGCATATTTGGCAGGCTCGGAGCACCCGGTTTTCGCACCCATTTCTCAACCCGTTCTTAAGTGAACGCGGCACCATCGCCAAACCCGCAGCCGCGCGCCGGCCCGCCGCCGCATCCGTCGCCTTGCCTCCGTTTCGCAATCGCCAAGCACTTACCGTTGTTACGTACTTACCGTTATCAGGAGCCGTTGATGCATCCGCGACACTTCAAGTATGCCTTGATTTCCGGTCTGGTCTCGCTTCTGACGGCCGCGCTGCCGCACACCACCGCGACTGCCTCTGAAATCGTTGCGAAAGTGAACCTGTCGCAGCAGCGCATGGAAGTGCTGGTCGACGGCGTGAAGAAATATTCCTGGCGCGTGTCGACCGGCAGGGATGGCTACAACACGCGATCGGGATCCTATCAGCCGTTCGCTCTGACGCCGTATTACTTCTCCAAGAAGTGGAATATGGCGCTGCCGTACCTGATCTCGATCGACGACCAGGGGACGGCCATTCACGGCACCTCCCAAACCCACAACCTCGGCCGCACCGCGTCCCATGGCTGCATCCGGCTCGACACCGCCAACGCCGCCACGCTCTACAAACTCATCGAGACCAACGGCATGGCCAGCAGCCAAGTCATCGTCGTCCGTTGATGCCGCGCGCTTTGCCTAAAACGGCATAACATTTGCGCCACAAATGTCTGCCAGCGATGCTGGCAGCCACTCGCGCCGCATGTGTGCTTGGGCTAGAGACTGGATTGCTTTCTCGTGTGGGTGAGCCAGGACTTTTGCGGGCGGTCGCGCAAGCCTTCTCAAAGCCTGATGAGCTGCCGCCGAGCAGGCCGTAACGGTCGGCTTGGACACTCGGTCCCGATGCGCTTGATGAGATGCGCTTGATGCAACGACGACAACACGTCCCGGGCAGCTGCAATAACGCTTTGCCGGGACTGCTTCTGCTGCTTGTGCTGGCAGTCGGTATTGCGCTTGCATCATCGAACGCGACACGCGCGCTCGACGTCGAATTCTCCGGCCGGATCATCTCGCGCAGCGTGCTGGCACTTTACGACGGCAGGCAAGAGGGCGCGTTGAATCAGACGCGCATTCACAAGCTAGCCGAGATGCCGCTTAATCATCTCGGCTACAGCCTTGAATACCGCGACGTCAATTTACCACTGCCGCCGCCTGCAGAACTCGCCGGCTATCGCGCTCTGGTGACGTGGTTCGTCGAACCGCTGGAGCAGCCCGGCCCCTATGTCGAGTGGCTCGAAAAGGCCACTGCCACCGGCCTGCGTTTCGTCATGCTGGGAGAAATTGCGCCCAAAGAGAGTGACGAGATGGTGCCCGCCATCAATCGCATCCTGGCGCCGCTCGGGCTCAGCCATGGCGGCACGTTCATCGACCTGACATATCGCTCCAAAGTTCTGAGCCAGGATGCGTCGATGATCGGCTTCGAGCAGAAGCTGGACAAAGCGCTGCCTGGGTTTCCGTTGATGCTGCGTCGCAACGCCGAGGCGCGCGCCCATCTCGTCATCGACGCCGAAACTCCGGCCGGCCGCTCGCAAGCCATCGTCGTTGCCACCAGCGAGCGCGGCGGGTTTGCCGCTCAGAATTTCACCGTCGTGCTCGAACCCAATACCGACCGTCTGTCATGGGTCATCAACCCATTCGAGTTTTTCGCCAAGAGTATCGGCTCCGAGCGCTTTCCCATCCCCGATGTCACGACCGTCTCCGGTCGCCGCCTCTACATCAGCCAGATCGACGGCGACGGCTGGAACAATCTCTCCGAGGTCGAGGGCTACCGGCAGTTGCTCTCGTCCGAGGTCGTCGCCCGAGAACTCATCGAGCCGTTCCCCGATCTGCCTGTTTCGGTGGGCCTCATCGCAGGCGACGTCAATCCGTTGCTGGGCGGCATCGTGTCCGGTGGCATCGTGGCGCGCCGTCTCTATGCACTGCCCCAGGTCGAGGTCGCCAGCCACACGCACACCCATCCCTACAACTGGAGTTTTTTCGAGCAGTACGATCGCAACGCCGAAGAAAAACTGATCAAGAACTATCGCTCCCCCGATCAGCCCTGGCGGGAGCGCATCACGACCGCCATTGCCCGCGCCGCAGGCAAGTCGGTGTCCAACCAGCGCTATGACCCCTACGTCGCCGGCTCCGACGACTTGCCGCGGACTTATTTGCGCGTGCCGTTCGATCTTGCTATCGAGGTCGCCGGCGCCCTGAAGGTATCGGAAACGTTCGCCCCCAAGGGCAAGCGCGCCAAGCTCTATCTTTGGAGCGGCGACACAACGCCATACGAGGCAGCCATCGGGGCCACGCGCGCCCTCGGCGTGCGTAATATCAACGGCGGCGACAGTCGCTTCGATCCGGAATTTCCCTCTGTCGCCTATGTCCCACCGATTTCGCGCATCGTCGGCAAAGAACGTCAGATCTACGCCGTCAACAGCAACGAAAACACCTACACCAATGATTGGACGGGTCCCTTCAACGGTCAGGCGAACCTCGTGCATACGCTTCGCAACACCGAGCTTCCACGTCGCCTTAAAGGGTTCGATCTCTACTACCATATGTATTCCGGCGAGAAGCAGTCGTCGCTGACGGCAGTGCGTGGTCTTCTTCAGTTGGCGCGTACGTCGCAAGTCGTGCCCATGGACGCCTCCCAATATGCAGCCATGGCGGATGATTTTTTCACCACGACCATCGAACAGACCGGCCTGTTTCAATGGACCGTCAAAAATCGCGGCGCCGTCGCAACCGTGCGCTTTGATGCTGCCGAGCAGATGTCGGTCGATACGGGGGCGAGCATCGGCGTGCTCGGCTCCAATCGTCATGCGGGCGCGCTGTATCTTAGTCTCGACCCGGCGGTCGCATCTCCTGTTGTCGCCCTGCGCAGTCGAGCTAGTGCCGACGCCGCGTTACAAACCACAATCACCGCGCCGACCGAGCCGCTGCTCAATCTCGTCGAGAGCCGTTGGCAACTTTCGGGTCGCGAGGTCAAGGATTGCGTGCAAACCGCGACCGCGCAAGGCTATGGTAATGGCGAATTCACATTCGAAGGGAAGCGTAACAAGTCGTTTCGCATCAAGGTGAGCCGCGCAGGCGTAGCACTCAACGAAGAGATCAGATGGACCGGTGCCGATGGCCGCTTGGCATTGAATTATGCCATCGATGCGCGCGAGCCGGTCGAACTCCGCTTTGAATGTCACGATTGAGCCTACCATAACCCGTGACACGCGCTTCAGGGAGGACGATGAGAGTGCCGTCATGAACAGCTACAGTTCCCTCGACAATCAGAGTGCAATGCTGGGCGCCAGGAACGCGGACGGCTGGCGGCCTGCCGGCGACGGTGCGCCTGCGGGCTGGCTGCAGCGCTTGCGGTCGCGCTCCGGGCCTGCCTACACATGGGTCCTCGGGTTGATTTTCCTCGGCGCTCTCGTGGTTGCCTGGGCCGTCTTGCCCGGCGAAGACGAGCGCATCGAAGCACTCGAGCGCGATGGCCAGACAAGTCGTGCACTGGCGCTTCTAGAGAGCCGGTTTGCGCGCGGCGACAAACGGCAACGCACGTTGGTCAACCTGCGCCGCTTCTACGACTATTACGGCGACATGGAAAAATCGCGTCGGATTTTGGAACTTCTGGTCGAGCAGCGCCCCCGCGATATCTTTCTGCAGCGGCAACTCGCCCAACTCTATCGGCAAGTCGAGGATGAACCCGGTCAGATCCGCGCGCTGCGGGCGCAATTGGCAATCCGTTATGCGGAGCCGGTTTGCCAACGGTTGATCGGTTTGCTGCGGCGAAGCGGAGATTATGCAGGCGAGCAGTCAGCCCTCATCGACTGTCGCAATAACGGCTATCGCCGGCCCGAAGAGTTGGAACGGCTGGCGTTTCTCTACGCAGCCGACGGCAACATGTCCCAGACCGCGCAAATTCTTCGCGCCGTCGATGATCGGCGCTGGCTCCGCGGCACGCGCGAGCGCCTGATGCTGTTTGATGCTTTGATCGCCACGAAACTTCCCCAGGATGCGCTTCGCCGGGGCATTCGATGGTACAAAGGTTTGGCCGACGAAGATTTCGCGCTCGAGATGATCTCAAAGCTCGTCGCCGCAGAGCGCAACGATCTGGCACTGCAGATGGCGCGCGACATCGGCACGTCAGGCGATGCTGTGGCGCTTGCCGCAGGCGAAATCCTCGTCGACCAGGTGCAATATCAGGCGGCGCGCGCGTTCCTCGCCGGTTGGCTGGCCCAAGCGCCCGACATGTCCACCGAAACCGCGACGCGTTTCGTCACCGCCGCCGTCGATGCCGAAGACGCCAAGCTGGCCATGAAGGGTGCCGAGCGCCAGGGTTTGCAGCGCTTCCGCCCCCAGGATCTCATCCCACTCGCCGCCGGATTGATGTCCAGCGGTCAAGTGTTGGACTTCGACAAGGTGCGCGCGGTTTTAACGCCCGAAAGCATTCAGTCTGACGGTCTCATCGCAGCCTCCATCGATCTCCGCGAGGGCCGGCTCGATCAGGCGCGGGCGCAACTCGCATCCACCCCGGTCGATGCGGCCGACGAGCGCCGGCTTGCTCTGAAGGCGCAACTGGTCGCCCTCGCTGGTCGTCCTGCGGCCTCCAACTCGTTGGTCCGCGAACCGGCTCGCACCGAAACGATGCTGACCCCGCCGGTCGTCACGATTACGCCCGGCGAAACTCAAGCGCGTCGTATTTCGGTGCCCCTTGAAGTCGCCAAGCGTTTCAAGCGGCGGCGGCTCGCGCTGAAGGCGGCGCAGTCGGGAGCCGCTGCGAAGCAAAGTGCACCGGCACCGTTTCCCGCGCCCGGAAATCAGTAGTCGTGTCGCCAATTCTGGTGTTGCAAGATGCAAGAACGTGCAAGGACTGACACATGACCAGGGGGCAACCAACGAGCGCGCCTGTGACGCCCGGTGTGATCAAGCTCGAACAGAACCAGCCGTTCGATCCGCTCGGTGCGAGCTCTGGCGGGCGCCCGTGGCTGCGACAGGCGTCGCCCGTCCTCCCGCCGGCGTTTGCGCTTGCCGAGATGGCGGTGTTGGTCGCCTTGGTGGTGCTCGAATATGCCTGGGATGCGTTCCCAAATCTCACGCGCATCAATCCGCATCCTTACTGGATCGCCATCCTGTTGCTCAGCCTGCAATACGGCACGGTCAGCGGACTGATCGCCGCCAGCATCGCCATCGTTGGCTCCGTCGTCATCGGCTTGCCCGATCCCGATATCGAAGAGCGCTATTTCAGTTATCTGATCCGCGTCTGGACCCAGCCCGTGCTATGGCTGTTGGTGGCCATGCTGCTCGGCACCTTTCGCGCCCGTCAGATCGAGCAACGCGACGAACTGCTCCAACAGGCCGAAAATTTGCGGATGCGCGGCGCCACGCTGTTGGATCATGCGACGAACCTCAGGGCTCGCTGCAACATGCTGGAGCGCAAAATCGCGATGCGCGAAACCAACGACAGCACCCAATTGCTCTCGTCCCTCGCGAAGTTGGAAACGGCTGGACCCGGCCGTTGGGCCGAGGCTTTGGAAACGGCGCTGGCGATCGGTTTTCCAAAATCTCAGATCTCCCTTTATGCGGTCGATGGCACACAAGTGCGCCACGTCTTGACCCACCAACGTGCCGTCGTGTCCGCCACCTCCGGCGGGCCGATACCGATGGATATCGAATCCGGCCACCCTCTGCTTGCCGC
>JANLYD010000156.1:0-5341 GCA_031365465.1 Hyphomicrobiaceae bacterium | reverse complement strand
GCACACGAAATACCTCCGGGCGGGCGAGCCCCGTCACCGTAGTAAAGCGAGCCGTCATCAGCAATATCCCTCAGACTCTTGCCTTTTAGATCGTATATCCGACCAGCCTGGGCCGCAACAACTTCACCACTAGCATTTGTTCCCAGTAGGCAATAGCTACGATCCACGGGAATACGTCCGTGACGACTATCAAGCGTCTGAGCAAACATTCCCCAGCTATCCTGGTTTGCAAGATTTACAGCAATTAGTTCTGTAATCGGAGCAAATGACAGAACTACACCGCGATTGCGCACTGCGGTATCCGCCTTTAGGAAGAACTGCCCAAGAAGTTGAACAGGCCCGTGGTCAATAGAAATGTCCTGTAAAAATGCGCGTGCGCTTGGTCGCACACCGACCTTCGCGTCAGATTTGTGTTCGCCAGTTTTACGTTGAAGGTTCTTATCAATCATGACTATCCTCCTGGTTCTGCGTAAGTTGCGGAAGGATCGATGATACAATTAAATCTTCGATCTACTTAAGGTGAATTTACGGGTTCCCACACTTTTTTCCGCTCCCAACCCAGGTGAACTCCGTGTGACTGACGAACAGAAACAATGTTTTTTTCAACTTAAGGTTGTCGACAATCCATTGGACAGTTCGCTTGATATACGCATCGACCGGCGCATTTGCGCTCGACGATATCAGTCAGGATTGAATATTGGGCACGTCGAACAATACCGGTTTCGGCAGCCCCTGATGTCAATCGGCGTCGAACTTTGCCCCCCGACCGGCGAGTCTGGCGAGGCTACTTGGGATTTTGCGAAATGCCCCAACTGCTGCTCAGCCTCACGCGTTGGGTTCGGTTGCGACTTCGGTCGTCCTTGTGGCGGCAGTGGAAAACACCACGCCGTCGCCGGGCTGCATTGATCGCACTCAGGGTCTCCCCACGACTGGTGGCCA
This sequence comes from Hyphomicrobiaceae bacterium, assembly GCA_031365465.1. GTDB lineage: Bacteria > Pseudomonadota > Alphaproteobacteria > Rhizobiales > Hyphomicrobiaceae > JABFRJ01. The sequence continues at coordinate 4,402 of JANLYD010000156.1, read as the reverse complement.
ATACCGCTGGCAGTGGCCTTGGACCCTGGCACATTGCCCGATCCAAGGCCCTCTCCGTAGGGCTCAATAATGCCTACTTCAGATCGTTCGGACTTCCCTCGTTGCTCGAGGAGCGCTAGCCATTGCCGCTCGAACCGCCGTGTACGGACCCGTACGCACGGTGGTGTGGAAGGGGCTGAGCCGCGAGGCTCCCCCCTATCCCGATCAAACAGTGTCCGCGTGGCGCCGGATTCCGCAATCGAACCACGCGAGGATGCCGTCGCGATGTTTCTCCATGGTGCGTGCGACGGCCTTCGTGGGTTTGAGCCGCCAGCGCTTGGCCCAGGTGATCCACTTGCTGAAGAACAACTCGCCCCAACCGTGCGACGGTTGCGCGTAGATGTCCTGGAAAGCAAGGCGCATGCACCAGGCGCGCGCGGTTTTGAGATTGGTCGAGGCGAGCGCGTCGAGCATGGTGCTTTGCTTTGCCGTCAAGTTTGGCGCGTACTTTGTCCAGACATAGCGGGTGCCTTTGAGTTCCGGGCGCGCTTTGACTTCGGCGCGGCTCATCTCATCGACGGTATCGCCGATCAGCTTCATGACGTGAAAGCGGTCGAAGGTGATCTCAGCCTCGGTGAGGTTCTCCGTGACGCCCGAGATGAAAGCAGGACTCATGTCGATGCATGCCTGCTTGATGTGGCTGGCGTCGCCGCCGCGCGCATCGAGATGATCTGCGAACTGACGCACCGTGTTCGCGCTGCGGCCGTCGGCGACGAATACGACGCGGCGGCCATCCATATCGACGACCAAAGTATTGTAACCGTAGCCGCGTTTTGCTGCGGTTTCGTCGCTGCAGACGCGGGTGATGCCGGAGAGGTTCATGCATGCGACGGCGGCATCGACGTAGTGGAAAACGACGCGCCACAGGCGCTGGTCGGTAATCTTCAAGAAACCTGCCGCGACGGCGCAGGCAATTGCATGGCAAGCGCCATGGCGAAGCCTTCGAACAGCAGCGTGAAGCCGGAGCCGGGCCGCGCCCACGGCACGGTGACGAGCCGCACACCGCACTTCGTGCACGTGATGCGGGCGGTGAGAAACGCCTGATGCTGGAAGAAATCGAGATGACGCCACGTCTTTTCGACGGTGTCGTGCACGGGGCATCCGGAGGTTTTGCACTCGGGGCAATCAAAGCGGCTGCCCGTCTTGAAGTCGAGCGTGATGTCGACGCGCTTCTTGTCGAGATCGAAGTCAGAGGTGGCCACGAACCACGGCGATTGAATGCCAAGCGCAAGTTGCAGAAGATGTGTGTCGCGCATGGGGCACCAAGGTTAGGTCGATCCTTGCACCCAGTATGCCGCACGCGCCGCGCGGCGCTCAAGGACATGCCCTCACGGGCGCCCGAAATGGGCATCCTTGACCGCCGCCTGTCACGACGGCGTTTGCTCTGCCATCAGAATCAAGCCGTACTGCGAGCCATCAACCGAACAGAACAACCCACTCAGAATGTCGAGGAGGCGCGTTAGCGCATCAACATGAGAATGCCCATAAGCAACAGCGTCATAAGGGCAATCCGTTTGAAGTGATCAACGGGTATGAATTGCCGCGCACGTGTACCGATTTTCACGCCAATAAGCGCTGGTGCTAATGCTAAAATCGAGGCACCAAGGAGCAATGGCGTCATCACGCCTGCCGCGAAAAGTCCAACTGCAAGAAATGAAGATGCAATGAGCACTGCCAGATTGATCGCTTGTACCATGCGGTTTGGATCAAGGTTGAGCGCCATCATGTATGGAAAGAGCGGCATCACTTGTGCGCCGGTGAGACCGGTCATGACACCGTTGACGAAGCCGGCCGGGAATTGCAATGGCCATTCAAACCTTGCGGGCATTGACAAGTTTGGCCGCGACAAAGCGAGGATCACATAGGCGACAATCCCGGCACCAAGTGTTTTCACTGCTGAGGCGTGATCGACCCAAAGAAGGAGGTTGATACCAACAGCGATCCCAGGGATCATGGCGGTATAAAGGATCCGGAAGCGTGTTACTGTCTCAACCAGATGGCCGGTATTAAGGGCAACGCTGACGTTGGTTGCCATGGCTGGAATAACGACGAGAGCCATGGCCGGTTTCAGTCCCAGCGTCGCGACCAGGAAAGGCAGCGCGCACGACGCATAGCCAAGTCCGGTCGCACCTTTGACTATGCCAGCAAGGAGAAGCCCTGACACCGCCATGACAAAAGGAAGCCAATCCATTCAAGCGCCCGTCTTATGATTGTGTCTCGTTAGACTTTTTCTTGCGCCACTCGACAAAGCAGAGGCCAACGCGATCAGTCAGTTTGGGCAAATGACGCTGCTGCGCCATCGGTAACCGCATGTTCTGAGAGAAACCAAGGCTTGACCGCGACGCCCTTCTTCAATGAGTACATGTAAAAAATTGGCAGTCGTTCCGGGAATAGTAGCCGGTGCCGGCTGCTATTGAATGTGACGAAAATTGAATCCGGATACTGCTGTTCGACCGCACGCTTTTCTTGCATGTTGAGTTGAAAGTATCTGGCAGCTCCATCCGTGGGAGATCCGGCGCCGCCGTACCATTTCGCCGCACTGCCGGTCAGCACATCAAGAATATCTACAGGTGCAATGTCTGTCGTCACCGTTGTGCCGTCTGTTGGTTGTGTTCGAGCGACGTCGCTAAGGGTGCGGCAGGTGAACCCTCGTGCATTGGCTGCGTGCTGTATCGCATTGAAGTAACAGTCCACGTCAGCGGCGGGATGTTCATTCAGGTCTGCGTGTGTGTCAGTCAGAAGTAGCGTAAATGATGCTCCTGGTGGGTAGCATTCCCTGACGCGTTGCCCGAGCGTGGCGATGTAATTGAGGCATTGTTCGTCCGGGGGTGCTAGGTTCCGCCTTGGGCCCTTGCCCCAATAGAGCACAAACGGTACGGCCACACTCCGCGTCACGGCCATGTTGACTGCCGACCGCAACAGTGTGGGATCCGATGGCTGTTCGCGTTTGTAGGCCCAAGTGTTGAACGACCGGACGATCCGCCCTGCAAAATCAGCTTTCGCGCCGCCGCCAACGAAAGGGGAGGCGGTGGCGTCCCCGAATGGAGTCCGTTCGCCAAGAGGCGATAGGGCACTATCTGTCGTCATGATCACCTCAGGTAGCAAGACTAACTTACCGGCCGTGATACTTAAAGTGTTTTTAATGTCGTGTAAAGCTGTGCGGATGAGCGAGGTTCTGCGCGGCCACACCAAGACGATCGGCGAGCGGCTGGCGCGCGATCTCGCGGCATTCCAGACGCCGTTGCCGCCGGCCTACGACGCCTGCGAGAAGATCGGCACGCGCGTGTCGTCGCTGTCGCTGGTGCGCTACCGGTCGAACGACTACTCGGTGCCGACCAGCTTCGGTCACCACGAGGTGTTCGTGCGCGGCTACGTCCACGAGGTCGTGATCGCGTGCGGCACCGAGATCATCGCGCGTCATCCGCGGTCCTATGAAAGCGAGGACTTCGTCTTCGACCCGCTGCATTACCTGGCGCCGATCGAGCGCAAGATCAACGCCCTCGACCAGGCCGCGCCGCTGGCAGATTGGAAATTGCCGGAGGAGTTCGCGACACTCCGCCGGCTGCTCGAAGCCCACATGAGCAAGCCCGGCAAGCGCGAGTTCGTGCAGGTTCTGCGGCTGATGGAGACGTTCGCGATCGACGACGTCGCGGCGGCCGTGCGTGGCGCGATCGGGCGCGGCGCCATCGGCTTCGACGCCGTCAAGCATCTGGTGCTGTGCAGGATGGAGCGGCGACCGCCACGCCTCGATATGGCGATCTATCCCTATCTGCCAAAGGCGACCGTCGCGACCACGTCGGCGCGCGACTATATGGGTCTGTTGGCAGGGGCCGCATCATGAGCGACGCAGCGCGAGGTCTGGCCAGCGACCACGATCCGAAGGTTCTGCTATCGGCTCACCTGAAGGCCCTGAAGCTGCCGACGATGCTGCGCGAGTACGACAAGATCGCGCAGACGTGTGCAGCCGAGGGCGTCTACTATCCGCGCTATCTGCTGCGGTTGGCTGAGGCCGAGATCATCGAACGTAAACGCAAGATGGTCGACCGCCGGATCAAGGCCGCCAAGTTCCCGGCGGTGAAAAGCCTCGACAGCTTCGACTTCGCCGCGTTCCCCGACTTGAACAAGGCGCTGGTGATGGAACTGGCGCGGTCGGAGTACGTTGGTCGGCGTGAGAACATCATCGCGGTCGGCAACTCCGAGTCCGATTCATAATGCTCATCTCTCGATCTCCTTATAATTCCAACTCTTTTTGATGCGGATTGCCAGACGGCGGACGCCGGAGCCGGCGAGCCTGCGCTGCCTGCTTGACCTCGGCGCGATCGAGATCGCTCGATCGAATGACCCAGGGCGCGCCTTTGCAGAG
>JANLYD010000334.1:0-2606 GCA_031365465.1 Hyphomicrobiaceae bacterium | reverse complement strand
TCGTGCAGGTCGCGGCGCCAGCCTGTGATCTCTTCGTGCAGCGAGGCGACATGGTTGATGATCGGCATGATCTGGCACTTCCGTGGACAAAAAGGGGCGCCTGCGAGGAGAACGGGCGGGCAGAAACGCGGCTGTGTGGATTTGGTCAGCCTCAACTGGGTCTGTCAAATCTTGTGTGCTAGAGTCACTGCCCGCATCGATCCGACCGCAATGAGCAGACAACTGCGTTCAACCGTCCAGGAACCGACTGCACCGATGCGTATGGATTATAGAAGCTCATTCGGCAGCATGGCCGCCAAACCGCCGATTGCTGGGGCGCGGCAACGCATTGGCCTGCTGGGTGGCTCATTCAATCCGCCACACGCGGCCCATCTGCTGATCAGCGAAATCGCATTGCGGCGGCTGCAACTCGACCGGCTGTGGTGGGTCGTCACGCCGGGCAACCCCCTGAAAGCCGGCCGCGCATTGATGCCTCTCCGGCAACGCTTGGCAGCCGCCCGTACACTGGCCATCAATCCTCGCATCACAATTACCGGTTTCGAGCAGCATTTAGCCTCGCCCTACACCTCGGCAACGCTCGAATTTCTCGCGTTGCGCTATCCCCAGACCGACTTCGTCTGGGTCATGGGCGCCGATTGCCTTGCCGAGTTTCATCGCTGGCATCGCTGGCAACACATCTTCGAATCCATGCCCGTAGCCGTCGTCGACCGTCCCGGATGGCGCATGCCAGCCGTCGCGTCGGTTGCAGCGCAACGCTACGCACGCGCACGTGTCGATGAAGCCAAGGCCTTAACCCTTGCGGCTCGCGCAGCTCCGGCGTGGACACTGTTGACCGGGCCTCTGTCGCCGTTGTCCTCCACTCAGGTTCGTGGAGATGGCGGCAAGCAACCAGATTTTCGCCTGCCAGCAGTCAAGACAGCGCAGAAACTTGAAAATATTCAATAAAGCGATTAGGTTGAAACATCGCAACTTGCCAAGGATACCCGTCCCACGATGCCACGCACCCAAGAGAGTGCCCGTAAAGGTCCATCTCCCGCCAAGACCGTAGCGTCTAGCGCAATGACGGCAGCCAGACACGGTGGCATCGACATACCGACCGAAGGCGACGCACTCGCGGCCCAGATCGTTCAATGGCTGGACGATGCGAAGGCGGAATCGATCGTTTCCATCGATATCAAGGGCAAAACCTCCATCGGTGACTACATGATCGTGGCCACTGGGCGGACTGACAGGCATGTCGGCGCGATCGCCGACCAGCTGCAGCAGCACCTCAAGGACTTCGGCGTGTCTAAAGTACGCGTTGAAGGTCAGCAGACCTGCGACTGGGTTCTCGTCGACGTCGGCGCCACGATCGTGCACATTTTCCGGCCCGAAGTGCGTGAATTCTACAACCTCGAGAAAATGTGGTCCGGTGAGCGCCCGGGTGAAGCCCCCCAACCGCACGAAGGCCCGCAGCCCCATTGAGGCAACGAGCGCGTTATGCAACTGGTCTTGCTCGCGGTCGGTAAGCTGAAAGCCGGTCCGGATCGTGACTTGTTCGACCGCTACTGGGATCGGCTCAACGCGTCAGGCCGCAAAATCGGCATTACCGGTGCCAAGTGCATCGAGCTTCCCGAAAGCCGCGCTGCAGCCGTTGCAGAGCGCACCGCTGACGAAGCCGCGCGCTTGTTGCGCCACGTCCCGCCAGCAGCTTGCATTGTAGCCCTCGACGAGACCGGAAGGTCCTTCACCAGCGCCACCTTTGCTCAACTTCTCCGCCGCCAATGCGACGACGGCACCAGCAGTGTGGCAATCGTGATCGGCGGGCCCGACGGCCATGGTGACGCGCTTCGGGCGCGCGCTGATCATAGGCTCAATCTCGGCACCATGACGCTGCCGCACGGGCTGGCCCGCATCGTCATAGCCGAACAGCTCTATCGCGCCACCACCATCATTTCCGGCCACCCCTACCACCGCGCCTGAGTCCCGTATCTTTAGCGCTGGACATCGCGAGCGCGTCGCTCCTGTATGGCGGCATTCCAACGCGAGCGAGATCACTACATGGCGACCCCTGCTTCCACGGCCCTGAAACGCTTCACCGTCCTCGACCTCACCCGCGTGCGCTCGGGCCCCACCTGTGTGCGCCAACTCGCCGACTGGGGCGCCAATGTCGTCAAGATCGAACTGCCCGAGCATCTCGATACCGGCGACTTGATGGGCGGCGCACGCCATAGCTCCGATTTCCAGAACCTCCACCGCAACAAGCGCGCCATCACGCTCGATCTCAAGTCGCCGGAAGGCGTGAAAGTCTTCAAGCGCCTGGCTGAGAAAGCGGACGTGATCGTCGAAAATTATCGACCCGACGTGAAGGATCGGCTTGGCATCGGCTATGTCGACATCAAGAAAATCAATCCCCGCATCATCTATGCGTCCATCTCGGGCTTCGGCGCCGATGGCCCCTACCGTGACCGGCCGGGCTTCGATCAGATCGCCCAAGGCATGGGCGGCCTCATGTCCATCACCGGCGAAGCCGGGCGCGGGCCGATGCGCGTCGGCATCCCCATTGCCGACCTCTCGGCCGGTTTGTTCTGCGCCATGGGCATCATGGTGGCGCTGCTGGAACGCGA
>JANLYD010000331.1:0-5183 GCA_031365465.1 Hyphomicrobiaceae bacterium | reverse complement strand
GTCGCGAGGGACACGCCGAGAATGGCGTTCGCGCCAAGCCGCGCCTTGTTCTTGGTGCCGTCCAGCGCAATGAGCGCGTGGTCGATGCGGCGCTGGTCTTCGGCATCCATGCCGCGCAACGCGTCCGCGATCTCGCCATTCACCGCGTCGACCGCCTTGGTGACGCCTTTGCCCATGAAGCGCTTCTTGTCGCCGTCGCGCAGTTCGACGGCCTCGTGCGCGCCGGTCGACGCTCCCGACGGCACGGCCGCGCGGCCCTGGCTGCCGTCTTCGAGAACAACGTCCACTTCGACAGTCGGATTGCCGCGGCTGTCAAAAATCTGGCGGCCGACGATGTCGATGATGGCGGTCATGGGAGCTCCGGAAGCTGCTGGCACGTTGGCGGCCTTCTAGCCGAGGCAGCCGCGCAGGGGAAGGCCGGCGCGGCGCTACTTTGACAGTCGCTCAACCCAACGCAACCAAAGTCGCTGGCGTTAAGTTTAATCGCGCACAAACAAATGTTGGGAGACTCCGCATGAACGACGAAACGATGCACGACGCGTCCACAGAGACACTTGACCCCGCCGGCTCGACCACGGGCTCCGCTGCAAACCCTCAGCCTCAGCCTCCACACCCGAACGAAGATCTGCCCGAGGCTGAAGAGGACAAGCAGAGCGATCTCGATGTGCCCGGCGGCAAGGGTGTCAAACGGCCGGAATCGGAGAGTGATCAGGCCGGGCAATGATCTTGGCACGCTGGTGAGCTTCACGACTTTGCAGCTCCCTAGACAGCGGACGCCGGCCAAGCTTTTTCGGTAACCTGTGGCCCGGCGTCCATAGCTTCATGTTGAGCGTCGTGGTTAATAGGCCCTCGTCATTCTCAGCAGACAGGGCCTTTCATGCGCTATTTCTATCTCGCTGCCGCGGTTTCGGTGCTAACTATGACGGCGATCGCGAGCCCGGCTCAGGCAAAGTGTACGCGGCTGGCTTTCTCCGTGAACGATTACGGGAAGGACGGTCCCACCAACGACGCCAAGTCATTGCTCGACAAGCACATTGCGAAATGGGCCGCCGAACACGGGGTCAAGAAATATACGACCGGCAAGAAAGACGTCACGTGCGAGTTGTTCCTTGATTTCGGAGTTTTCGACGAACACACTTGCAAAGCCGAAGCAAACGTCTGCTGGACCGGCTCGGCCCCGCTAGCTGATAAAGCCGCAGCCGAAAAAGCGGCCAAGGCCGCAGCGACGGCTGCCGCGAAGCCCAAGACCTGAACACCGCACACCTGACGCCACGACGCGAGCGCAGGCAGTAAATTCGACCGTCGATATCGAGCGGTTCTCAGCGCGGGAGCGCGATCGACGCCCCCGGCCGGCACGCAGTGGACAGGCAAGCCTGCCTGTCACTGCCGCTCCAGCTTCGCCTTCTCATAGAGCGCGAGAACTTCCGGAATATGCTTCTTGATCGTCTCGATGCGGGTTTCGCCCGACGGATGGGTCGACATCCACTGCGGCGGCGCGCCTTGCGAGGCTTTGCTCATTTTCTGCCACAACGTGACACCGGCACGCGGATCGTAGCCGGCCCGCGCTGCCAGCTCGAGACCGATGAGATCCGCCTGCAATTCGTCTCCGCGGCTGAAACGCAGCGACGCCAGCGACCCCGCTCCAGCGCCAACCAGATCACCGAGCTGCCCGAAGATCAGCCCCGCCACCGCTCGCCCCGCGCCTAGCGCCATCTGCTTGCCGGCACGCGCACGCGCATGTTCATAGAGTGCATGGCCGATCTCGTGGCCCATCACCAGCGCCGCCTCGTCGTCGGTCAACTGCAGCTTGTTCAGGATGCCGGTGAAGACGGCAATCTTACCACCCGGCATGCAGAACGCGTTGATCTGCGGACTGTCGAGCACGTTGATTTCCCATTTCCAGTCCTTGGCCCGCTCGTTGAACTTGGCAGCGAACGGTAACAACCGCTTCGCGATCGCCCGCATCCGTTGCGTTTGAACGTTGTCGGGCGGTAACAACGCTCGCTTGCCGGCGGCCTGCCGGGTCATTTCGTCGTACTGGACGCCCGATTGCTGTTCGATGGTGTCGGCGGAAACCGCATAGCGGAAGATCGACTTGTTGCGGATGACAACGCCTTCAGGTTCCTTGGCGAAGGCCGGTGCGCCCCCGGCCAGACCCACGGCCACCATGAGCATGGCAACCAGGATGCGATCTCTCAACCACATGCACGTCGTCTCCCCTGAACCGGCACCGCCATGGCCCCGTTGTGGCGGGTTGCGGCGCCCTCTTCCGATATCGCACGGTAGATATAGCAAACTTGCGTGGCAGCGCGAGGGCAGATGCGTCGTTTTGCAAGAAGTTCGCATCTCGAAATTGTGCAGACACGTGCCCGGGGCCGCTTTACATTGACGCTTCAGCCGATCGAGGCACCCCCACTACATGAGCCCAGCCAATACACCAAAATCAGGCGCGCCAACGGCCCGCAGCGTTTCCGCCATCGACGAAATTCCTGCAGCGATCTGGAACAGCCTCGCCAATCCTGACCCGACGACACACAATCCGTTCGTGTCCCATCAGTTCTTGCAGGCGCTCGAAGATGCCGGCACCGTCGGCAGCCGCACCGGTTGGCAACCTCACCACATCGTTGTGGAACGAGAGGGGAGCATCCTCGGCGTCGCGCCCGCTTATCTGAAGACACACAGCCAGGGCGAATACATCTTCGATCATGGCTGGGCCGACGCCTACGAACGGGCCGGGGGCAATTACTATCCGAAACTGCAGATCGCAGTACCGTTCACCCCCGTACCGGGACCCCGCTTCCTCGTCGGCAACGGTCCGGATGTCGATGAGCAACGGCGGCTGTTGGCTACGGCCGCGATCGAAATCGCACGCAGCCTTCGCGTCTCCTCGGTACACGCGACGTTCACCGATCAAGCAAGCTGGGACCAGCTCGGCGGCGGCGCAAAGCCACCGTTCCTTCAACGCACCGATCAGCAATTCCACTGGCACAACGCCGACTATGCCACGTTCGACGCGTTTCTCGCAGCACTCGCCTCCCGCAAGCGTAAAACAATCCGCAAGGAGAGAACAACAGCGCTCGAAGCAGGTCTCGTCATCAAACGGCTACGCGGGCCGGAGATTACCGAGCCGTATTGGGATGCGTTCTATCGCTTTTACCAGGATACCGGCAGCCGCAAGTGGGGACGCCCCTATCTCAACCGCAAATTCTTTTCCCTGTTGGCCGAACGCATGGGCGATGCGTGCCTGCTGATCGTCGCCGAACGCGACGGCCGCCCCATCGCCGGCGCGCTCAACCTGATCGGCGGCGACTGCCTCTACGGCCGCTATTGGGGCATGACCGAGCATCATCCCTGCCTGCACTTCGAGCTCTGTTATTACCAGGCGATCGATTGGGCCATCGCCCACAAGCTGCCCCGCGTCGAAGCGGGCGCTCAGGGCGAGCACAAGCTGGCGCGCGGCTACAATCCCGTCGCTATCTATTCGCTGCACTGGATCGCCGACCCCGGCTTCCGCCGCGCCGTCGAACGCTACCTGACCGAGGAGCGCACCCACATGGCCGAACGCCGCGAAATGCTAGCCGAGTATGCGCCCTATAAGAAGGTGGTCGAGGAGCAGGACTGAGGGCGGGCGCCAAAAGCCGTTGCAGGCGATCGCACCTGTGGTTGCGTGGGCGCTGCGGTGCTATGCTTAGCCGTGATCGCAAGGGAATGCTCATGGCCAACGAAGCTTCAAAAGCACATTTGGGCGTCATGACCGCCGACGAGTTCCTTGCCTGGCCCGGCGACGGACAAGGCGGCAAATATCAACTTGTCGACGGCGAATTGCGCGCCATGTCGCCGGCAAGCGCTACGCATGGCCGTATTCAGGGCACGCTCGCGCGCATCGTCGGCGGGCACCTGCTGCATGTGGGCGGACGATGTGGCCTCTACACCGAGCCCGCGATTCGCGTGCATTCACGCTCAAAAATCAACACGCGCGTGCCCGATCTCGGCGTCTCATGTGCGCCGGTCGCCGCCAACGACGTGGCATTGCCCGAACCGAAATTACTGGTTGAAATCCTGTCGCCCGGCAATGCGAGGGACACCTGGGACAACGTCTGGGCCTATTGCACCATCCCCAGTGTCACCGAAATCCTCGTCCTCGCAAGCACCCGCATCGAAGCCGAACTGCTCCGCCGCGACGCCGCCGGCCACTGGCCGCCCGACCCGCAACGCATCGAGGATGGCGGCATACTGGAACTCACCACCATCGGCCTCAGCCTGCCGCTGCGCGAGATCTATGCGGGGACGTATCTGGTAGGGGCGTGACGCATTTGGCCGCTACTCAGAATTAACCCAATCCACAATTTTAAGTTGCTGATTTTTGAGATTTCCCGCACTCTTGAATCACTCCACCGATCGGGGCGGGTCTAGAACCGTCGAGATCTCAGCGGTGGGGCGCTGTGAAGCCTGAGCCAAGCCCTGAATGGTCGGCATTCAGGGGACCTCGGGCTCGTCGACGGTAGACCATGACGAGTGGTCGGCAGCTACGCCATAAACTCGCTGTCGAGAGAAAAGCAAACGCAGCAGTGGAGCGCGGCTGAAACCGCACTACCGCCTCGCCCGCAAGGGAGAGGTTGGCCCGTCGCGAGGCGGGTCTCGCAGATCAACCGGCTTCGGCCGCGCTCTGCCCCCGAGTTTTTCGGGGACACTCTCTCACCAACGGCACGGGCTGAGCCCGGGGCCGGTGACGGTGTTTGCGAAAACCGGTCAGTGGTGCCTGTTGCCTGCTGGCTGTTGCCTGTTGGCCTTTCTCCACTCGTTCGTCACCCCGGACCGATCATTGTTTCGGGGCGGACGATGGCGTCGAAGTCGGCGGCGGTGATGCCTGCGGCCAGCGCTTCTTCGCGCAGCGTGGTGCCGTTCTTGTGGGCGGTTTTGGCGATCTTGGCGGCTTTGTCGTAGCCGTACTTCGGTGCCAGCGCGGTCACTAGCATGAGCGAACGGTTCAGCGCCGCCTTGATGTTGTCCTCGCGGGCTTCGATGCCGACGACGCAGTTGTCGGTGAACGACACGGTGGCGTCCGTGAGCAGGCGCACGGACTGCAGGAAGTTGTAGGCCATCACGGGATTGAAGACGTTCAACTCGAAATGCCCGGACGCGCCGGCGAACGTGAGGGCTGCGTTGTTGCCGAAGATCTGCAC
>JANLYD010000329.1:0-5223 GCA_031365465.1 Hyphomicrobiaceae bacterium | reverse complement strand
TTCGGGGCGGGACGGAATTGGATGGGTTCCATGGTCAGTCGTCACCACAGGGAGATTCCACCGCATTCAGCAGCCCTTGCCACTCTGACAGACGCTGATCATCGTCCCGGCGAAGCAAGTTGCACTGAAGCTGCCACAACCGCTCAGGCAACGCACGCACAACCCCAGGGCGTGGTAAATGGCAACGCCCGCGCCTTTTCGTTGACGGTCCGATACCCCAAGTTTTGCGCGCGAACCCCGGATAGGTTGCAGCCACCAGCTCCGCGATCGGCCCCCTGAGCTCAGCCAACGTCGCCGCATCTGGCGACGGCGTCTCGGGCACGCGGGCGGGACTGTCATAATCAAAGCCCGTGCAGTCGCAGATTTCCGCCTCGCTGCTGCCGGGATGCACGCTTTGCAGGGTGAAGCGCTTGGTCTTCTTGTCGAAGCTGAAAACGCAACGGCTGGTGATCAGCGCACGGGGTCCGCCGGGCCGGTAAACCTCAGGCGGGCTCGTCCCTGGCGCCGACACGAAATCGACCGTCTTCACCAGCGTGCGTACGGTATGCTCTTCGCGGAACAAGATCACGCGTGGCACCACGAAATACAGATAGGCCGAGCCGAAAGAGCCGGGGAACCGCTGTTCATGCCGGGGATACGTCGCAAGGTCACCGGTGCCGACGAGGTTGATATTGGCTTGGCCGTCGATCTGCCCGCCGGACAGAAAGAACGCGTCGATCCGGCCTTGCCCCGCACAATCGAACAGCTCGCGCCCGCCGTCTGTGAACGGATTCTGCTCGCGACTGCCGAGGATCGACACGCGCATCCGGCCACCCGAGCGTGCCTGCGCCAACAGCGCCGCCGAACCCGGGATCGGCGACTGCGACCCGACCGCGACATGCCCTAACCCGTCGAGCAACGGCGCAATCGCCGAAATCATGATTTCGGCCGCAGAAACCGTTGTGGTCGTCGCGCTCACGCCGTCACCGCTTCACGGTCGAGATGAGTTGCCATCCACGACGCGAAACCCGACGCCGAGCGGGCGCTACGGGCATACGCCGCCAATGCCGCGCTGTCGGCACCGTAACAGTCGGCAAGCCCGATGGGGGCCGCCCCTCGCGGCGCAACCGCAATCGACGAAATATACAGCGCCGGGATGGTCCCCGCCGCCAACGCCGGATCATGCAGTAGATTACCGTCGACGATCTCCTCCACGCTGACCAGCGTCGCCTTCGATGCATGCGCCATCAGCATCAATTCGCGGCGGATACCGATCCACACGTTCCCGAACCGGTCTGCCTTGGCGGCATGAAACAGCGCGACGTCCGGACGGATCGCCGGGATGATCGCGATGGGATCGCGGACGCCATTTTCAGCCAGCGGATTGTCGATAACTTTCCAGTCCGGACGCACGCGTAGCAGGTCAGACCCGATCAACCCGCGCATCGGCATGAAGGGCACACCCTTTTCAGACGCCTGCAGGCCGGCGTGGATCGCCGGGCAGGTCGCATCCAGCATCTCGACCTCGCCGCTCTTGAGCGCTGCCGTAAAGCGCGGCGCCAATCCCTGCTCGCCCAGCGTGATCGCTGCGGCCTCGATTACCGCCACGCAGCCCGCGCCGATCAGTTGGTCCGCCTGAAACCCGATGACCGGCGCGCCGACCAGATGCAGATCGCGCACCGGACGCCGCATCAACTCGGCTACGACCGCCATCGCGCAGCCCGAATAGTCCGGCGGCAGCGCGATTTTCGCGCCATTTTTGATAAGCGCCGCAAGGCTGGCGACGGATACGACAGGCGGCGAAGATGTGATCACAGGTGACGTCCCCAATGCGAGCTTCAGCTCTCTTATACCGCAGCTTTCGCCGCGAGAAGCGCCGCAATTTCGTCGGCGCTGTACCCAATTTCACGCAGAACTTCTTGCGTGTGCTGGCCGTACGTCGGGGCGGCATGCAGAACACCCCCCGGCGTCGCCGAAAATTTGACTGGCAGCCCGATCGTCTGCATCTCTCCGGCAATCGGATGCTCGACCGTCGGCACCATGTTGCGCGCCAGCGTCTGCGGATGCGCGTGCATCGCCTTGACGTCGAGCACCGGCCCTGCGGGCACCCCCACACGTTCCAACGCCTCCAGCCAATGCTGCGTCGGTTGCGCCTGGAACAGCGGCGCCAACTCGGCCAGCAACGGCTGCAAATTGACCATCCGGCCGTGGCCGGTTTTGAAGCGCGCATCGTCGGCCAGCCATTCGGCTTTCAGCACACGTGCCAAGCGTTCCCAGTTCGCTTGATTGGCCGCGCCAACGTTGATCCAGCCGTCCAGCGTTTCGAAGGCCTGATAGGGCGCGTTCAGCGGATGCGCAGAACCCAGCGGGCCCGGCGCGATGCCGGTCGCGAACGCGATCGCCGATTGCCAATACGTGTGCGTGATGCCGGCTTCGAATAGCGACGTATCGACCAACTGGCCTTCACCGGTCTTTTGCTTGTGCGCGTAGGCCGCCAGCACACCCATGGTCAGCAAAATCCCCGCAGTGATATCGCACAGCGGCGCGCCGACTTTTACCGGCGGCCGACCCGGCCCCTCGCCGGTAATCGACATGATCCCGCTCATGCCTTGGGCTACGAGATCGAAGCCACCCTGACCTGACAATGGACCGGTCCGCCCAAACCCAGTCACCGCAGCGTAGATCAGTCCGGGATTGATGACCCGCAGATCGTCGTAGCCAAGGCCCAGCGACGGCATCGTATCTGAGCGATAGTTTTCGATCAGCACGTCGGCATCGCGCACCATGCGGCGCAAAACGTCTTTACCAGATGGGTGTTTGAGATCGAGCACGATGCCCCGCTTGTTGCGGTTCATCATCATGTAGGCGGCACTTTCGCCGGAAATGTCGGGCGGCAACTGCCGCCGCGTGTCGTCGCCACCGCCGATCTTCTCGACCTTGACGACATCGGCGCCCATGTCCGCCAGCATCAAGCCGCACACCGGACCGGCCATCACGTGAGCGAGTTCGACGACCCGCAATCCCACCAGCGGTCCCTGACGTGTCATGCTCTATTCTCTGCCGAGACAAAATCGTCTCGGCTGAGACTACGCTAGCCGCCAGGCTTCATCACGACTTTAATGCAGCCGTCCTGCTTATCGCGGAACTTCTTATAAAGATCCGGCCCGTCTTCCAACGACGCGCGATCGGTAATCACGAACGACGGGTCGATCTGGCCCTCTTCGATACGCTTCATGAGCAAAGGCAGGTAATGTTGTACCGGCGTCTGCGCCATGCGGAACGTCAGTCCACGGTTGATTGCGGATCCCATCGGGATCTTGTCGACGAACCCACCATACACACCGACGATCGACACAGTGCCGAAGTTGCGGCAGCAGTGGATCGCCTGCCTTAAGACATGCGGGCGGTCGGTCCCCATGAAGGTGGCAACCTTGATGCGATCGAGGACTGAATCAAAACTCGCTGTCGTATGCGGTTCCGTGCCAACCGCATCGATGCAGGCGTCCGCACCGCGCCCCTTCGTTTTGTCCTGGATCTGGTCGTAGACATCCTCGGCCATGAAATCCAAGGTCTCGGCGCCCGCTCCTTTGGCCATCGCCAACCGTTCCGGCACGGTATCGATGGCGATCACGCGTTCCGCTCCCAGCATGAAGGCGCTGCGTATCGCAAATTGTCCGACCGGGCCGCAGCCCCAGATCGCGATCGTTTCGCCGCCTTTGATATTGCAGAAGTCCGCCGCCATGTAGCCGGTCGGGAAAATATCCGACAGGAACAGCACCTGATCGTCGGTCAACGAGTCTGGAACTTTGATCGGACCGACATCGGCGTAGGGGACGCGCAGGTATTCAGCCTGCCCGCCGGGATACCCGCCGAGCAGATGCGAATAGCCGAAAAGCCCCGCCGGGGTGTGCCCCCACAACTTCGATGCCTTCTGCGCGTCGGGATTGGTGCGTTCGCAGCCGGAAAAATAGCCGCGCTTGCAAAAGAAGCATTCGCCGCACGAGATCGTAAACGGGACCACGACCCGGTCACCCACTTTCAGCTTCTTGTTTTCAGAGCCGACTTCGACGACCTCACCCATCGTCTCGTGACCGATGATGTCGCCCGCGTGCATCTCCGGGATGACGCCGTCGTAGATATGCAGATCCGAGCCGCAAATCGCACACGACGTTACTTTGATGATCGCGTCCTGCGGATGCTGAATTTTTGGATCAGGGACGGTTTCGTAGCGGATGTCGCTTTTGCCGTGCCAACACAATGCTTTCATTGCACAGACCTCAATGTTTTGCGGTTCCAGGAGCGGCCATCCTGGTATGCTGGGCCGCCAGCACTCCCGCCCGGGGGTGTGCTTCCGATGGCGGACTGCCTGGTGACCACGTCGCCGTCACCGTCCATCACGGCGTTGATGCCGTTGGCGGCAACGTCGGCACGCCTACGGTGGATACACGGCTGCCAATGGGCGCGACGTCTGCACCATGACTGCGTTCCTTTTCGATTGCGATATCGCGCAAACGGAAAGGAACTCGTGTGGTTCCGCGCAGCTGCCGAAATTTGGCGCGTACGGTCACCAATCGAACTATCAACAGCCACCACCTCGGGCAGCGCGCAACAGCATTCAGAACACGCTTTAAAACGCCAAAGGCCGGGCACTAGGCCCGGCCTCGGTTTTCATGCCCATCTCGGGCGGTCAGTCTCACACGTTCCGGAGCTTGCCCTGATCAGGCAGCCCGAACGCGAGGCTTGGCGGACCGGTTGACACGAACGGCAGGTACCGCACGCTTAGCCTTGGCCAATCTCGCCGTCATCAGCTCGATCTCTTCGCCGCGTTTGTGCTCTTTGACGACCACATCAACAGCCGAAAAGGCTTGCCTCAGAACGTCGACGATCGCATGCGGCCGGGTGTTGCCACCCAGAAACACGTCGAACGCCGCATAACCTGCATCTGGCCAGCTATGAACGGAAATGTGTCCATCTCCGAGCACGGCTACGCCGCTGACGCCCTTACCGGGAATCGTATGATGCAGATGACTATGGAGCAAAGTGGCTCCAGCTGCCTCGACGCAACCCTTCAAAGCATTTTTGACGATGTCCAAATCGCCGAGGTGCTTTGCACCGAACAAGTCGATGACGAGATGCGTACCCGCGAACTTGACGCCGTCTCTTTCAATGAATTGGCTCGACCGAGCCGCATCGGATACCGAACGAGACGCCGCGTAAAGATCTTCCTTTTGGGTGGTGCTTGAA
>JANLYD010000132.1:0-5100 GCA_031365465.1 Hyphomicrobiaceae bacterium | reverse complement strand
TGTGGCGCGTTCGTCGGCGTGGACTTGCGGCAAGTCCGGCGCAAACGCGAGTTCGAGGGTCAGGCCCTTGCTCTCGGCGCGCAGTTTTAAGAGGCGCTGGCAGTCCTCGACCACATCCGAAACATGGATCGGTTCCTCGTTGAGTTCGTAGCGTCCGGCCTCGATGCGCGACAGATCGAGTATTTCGTTGATCACGTGCAACAGATGACGGCCGCTGTCGTGGATGTTGACCGCGTACTCGCGATACTTCGGATTGTCGATCGGGCCGAGCAACTGCGCCTTCATCACCTCGGAGAAGCCAAGGATGGCGTTGAGCGGCGTGCGCAGCTCGTGGCTCATGGTCGCGAGGAAGCGGGATTTCGCGACGCTTGCACCTTCGGCCTGCTGGCGGGCGGCATCCGAGATCGACTTTTCCTCTTCGAGTTCGGCGATCAGTGCGTCTTTCTCGGCGCGGAATTCGAGCATCGACAGCGAGGTCGAGTTCAGGCCCTTGGCCAAGAAAATGAAATAGACGTGCAGGCCGAACGCCATGAAGGCGAGCGCGATATGGAAGGCGTCGCCCTGGTAGATCAGACGCGCGACGACGGCGAGCGTCATCGGCACGGTGCCGGCGTGCAGGATCTGCATGACCGTCGAGGCGAACGTCATGCGGATGGCCAGGACGACGATCAGCGAGGTCAACACAAAAACATGCGCGGTTGGATTGGTGGTCGAAATACCGACGACGGCCATCCCGGCCCAGGCGATGCCACTGAAGACTTCGAGACGGACGAACCTGCGCCGCCACGCCTCGACGTTGACTTCGGCCCGTGGCAGCGCATTGAACGACTGACAGGCGGCTATCATGTAGAACTTGGTCGCGATCACCATGGCGAGCCACGCGCACGCCTCCATCACCGGCGCCCAAAACATCGAGGCAAGGGAGAAAAGGACAGCGAGCAAGGGGATCGTGACCAGGGCCGAGCGCTCGTTGCGCGCGAACATGGCGAGCAGTTCGTACTCGAATTCGGGTCTGATCGTCGTCGACTGCGACAGCAACGCGCGGGCCCGGCGCACCTCGGCTTCGGCGTGCGAATTGCGCGCGGTGGGGGCCGGAACGAGTGGTCTGGCCGGTCGCGATTGTTCGTCGATGGCCAAAACGGACGTCTCCGGTGAACGGCTGCATCACGCACCAACTCTGCGCGCGTTAGCTGAGCAGCCCCCAAAAGCCTACCCGCCGGGAAACAGTCTTGCCGCACAATCCCTAAATTGAGGTGTATTTGAACAGTCCCCCGTCAGATCTGGTGAAATCGCTGCGGCCGGACCCGCTGTCTCTATAGCTTGACGCGGTGCGGGCGCGTGGGCAGAGGTGCGCGGTTGAGGACGATAGAGGTGGGCGCGCGTGCGGGACTGGATCAAGAACGGCTGGCGGATCGCGAGCGGGCAGGTGCCGGTGCGCGCGCCGCGGGTTGACGCGCGGCCTGTGTCCCGCCCGCGTGCGGCGGCGGCGTTTTCGGCACGGCTGACGTTTGATAAGGTGAGTTGCCGGTTTGGCGATGCGGCGGCGCTCGACGGCGTTTCGTTAACGGTTGAGCCTGGCGAGGTCGTGTGCCTGCTTGGACCGTCGGGGTCGGGGAAAACCACACTGTTGCGCGTGGCCTCTGGTATTGAACGGCCGACCTCGGGCCGGGTGCTGATCAACGACCAGGAAGTTGCCAGCGCAACCGTGTTTGTGCCGCCGGAACGGCGCAACGTCGGCCTGATGTTTCAGGACTTCGCGCTATTTCCGCATCTGTCGATCGCCGACAATGTTGCGTTTGGGTTGCAGGGGCTACCCAAGACCCTGGCACGCGCGGAGGCGCTGTCGCTGCTCGCGCGCGTGGATATGGCACGTTACGCGGACGCCTTCCCGCACACCTTATCGGGCGGCGAACAGCAGCGGGTGGCGCTGGCGCGCGCGCTCGTGCCCCGGCCGTCGGTGGTGCTGATGGACGAGCCGTTCTCAGGCCTCGACGTGCAGTTGCGCGAGCAATTGCAGGACGAAACGCTGAAACTCCTGCAGGAAACGCGCGCCACTTCGATGATCGTGACGCATAGCCCGGATGAGGCGCTGCGTCTCGGCGACCGGATCGCGGTGATGCGCGCGGGGCGTATCGTTCAAGCCGGCAAGGCCGAAGAGTTGTATCGCAACCCTGCGGATCTGTTCGTCGCGCGGCTGTTTTCCGAGATCAACGAGATCCCGTATGTCGTCGCGGGTGGCGGCGTGCGCACGCCGATCGGCATCTTCTCGGTGCCGGAGATTGCGGAGGGAGAGACGGCCATCTTGTGCATCAGGCGGCGGGCGATCAGGGCTGCGGCAGAGGGTGAAACTGGTTTGCCCGGGCGCGTCTTGCGATCGCGCTTCCTCGGCGATCTCGCGGCGCTGGAACTTGGCGTCACGGGCTTTGAGCAACCTCTCACCATGTTGGTGCTGGAGGTCAACGCCAAGACACCAGGGACGGACATGAGTGTTGTGATCGATCCGGCGAGCGTGCTGATTTTCCCGGCACTTGGGGCTGCGCTGTAGGCCGGGTCGAGGTACGAGACCCGACGCCCTTGCTCCGTTGCGACACCACGCCGGGTCTCGCGAAGTGCTCGACGCCGGCCTACACGAACAACGCTTTTACTGACGCGCCAGCACGGCGACCAGGGCTTTCACATTGCCGTTGTTTTGGGCGATGTAGTCCTCAAACAGCTTCTTGAGAAATGGCGTCATCCAGAAATTGAGCACTTGGGCATCGCGAACCCGGTACGAGTTGCCACCGCCAACCAGCAGCCAAGCCACCTCGTAAGACGAGCCGTCCTGGAGGGTGACGGTTGAATCGACCGTAACGCCGTACTTGGCTTGGCGGCTCTCCTGCACCAACGAGATTTTGGCGATTGGGTATTTGGGTGCCTCGGTTGCCGCGTAGCGGGCAATGAACCGGGTCATGCCGGCGAGATAGGTTGATTTATCGGCCGGGTCGAGCTTGGGACGGCTATCACCCAGCGCGTACAGGCCGATGCCCCCAAGATCGGCGTGGCGCGTGATAACGGCGTTGATCGCGGCCGGCGACCGCGAGCGCGCAGCCGCCATCAGTTCCTTGGCGACGCGATCCATGTACTGCACGGCGGGATCTCCGGCCGCCGCAGCCGGCGGTGCCGCACCAAGCCATGTCGACAGCAATGCCAGCAGCACGAGGCAAATCTGCCGTTGCCGCGCAGAGCCAAAGCTTGGGCGGCCAAACTTTAAGCGAAAAGCATTCGTCGCATCAGCGGTCATCGGTGCGGTCCATGGCAAGGCGTGCGGAGCGTTGTAAGCAGCGAATTCGGCGAACCCGTGTCGCAATCAGTCAAGCGGGGCACGAGTCGCGACCCGGTTTGTGCACGGTTCAGCCCAGATCGTCAAAGGGCGGCGTATTCGGTGTTCCGCAGACCATTGCCTGGCCGTGGCCCGGTAGAAACTGTCCGGAAATCTGAGTTTTCCACAGGCCGAACCGGTGGCTGACGCTGAATTGTCCAGGTTTTGGTGCACTGTCGGCAGCGCGTGAGATGGCAACTGTGGCAGGCCTGATCTTGCCAAGTTTCGTCGCCAATGCGACCACCTGCTGCAATGCCGCGCCGGGATTCGGCGCATTGCCGCGCCGCCGGCACTGTCAGGCGGATGTCCGGCCTTAGCGAACATAATGGAACTGCACACATGGCATCGTCCCGTGATTTGCTTGCCAAGCTCGATGAGGAATTCCAGGGCAAGGGCAGCAAGGCGCGCCGAACGGCCGAAGAGGCCTACACCGCCGCCGACATCGAGGTCTTGGAAGGCCTGGAGCCGGTGCGCCGCCGTCCCGGCATGTACATCGGCGGCACCGACGAGCGCGCCATGCACCACCTGTTCGCCGAGGTGCTCGACAACGCCATGGACGAGGCTGTGGCCGGCCACGCGACGTACATCGATGTGCGCTTCGACGCCGAGGGTTATCTGTCGGTCGCCGATAACGGGCGCGGTATTCCGGTCGACGCACACCCGAAATTCAAGACCAAATCCGCGCTCGAAGTGATCATGACGACGCTGCACTCGGGCGGCAAGTTCGACGGCAAGGCGTATCAGACCTCAGGCGGCCTGCACGGCGTCGGCGTGTCGGTGGTGAACGCACTGTCGGAATTGTGCGAGGTCGAGGTCGCGCGCGGACAGCAGCTGTATCGCATGGTATTCAGCCGCGGCGCGCCCGAGGGCAAACTGCAAAAGCTCGGCTCGATCATGAACCGGCGCGGCACCAAGGTGCGCTTCAAGCCGGACGAGAAGATCTTCGGCAAGGGCTGCGCGTTCAAGCCTGCAAGGCTGCACAAGATGACGCGCTCGAAGGCCTATCTGTTCGGCGGCGTCGAAATCCGCTGGTCGTGCGACCCGTCGATGATCAAGGACGAGACGCCGGCCGAAGCCGTGTTCCACTTCCCCGGCGGCCTGAAAGATTATCTGCTCTCGACCATCGAGGGGCAAACCTTGGTCACCAAGGACCTGTTCTCGGGGCGCGTCGAGAAAGAGGGCGGGCACGGCACAGTCGAGTGGGCGATAGCCTGGACGGCGAGCGAGGACGGCTTTTCGCAATCGTATTGCAACACCATCCCGACGCCCGAGGGCGGCACGCACGAAAACGGCTTACGTGGCGGATTGTCCAAGTCGCTGCGCGCCTACGGCGAGTTGGTCAACAACAAGAAAGCGCAGCAGATCACGGCCGAAGACGTGATGGGCACGGCGGCGTCGATGCTATCGGTGTTCATTCGCGAGCCGGAGTTCCAGGGCCAGACCAAGGATAAGCTGGCGACCGTCGAGGCCCAGCGCATCGTCGAAAACACGATCAAGGACGCGTTCGACCACTATCTGGCCGATAGCCCGCAACAGGCGTCGCGTCTGTTGGAATGGACCGTCGAGCAGGCCGAGGACCGCTTAAAGCGCCGGCGCGAGAAGGAAATCGGGCGTCAGTCGGCGACGCGCAAACTGCGGCTGCCGGGCAAGCTGGCGGATTGCTCGTCGAAGTCGAATATCGGCACCGAGATTTTTCTGGTCGAAGGCGACTCGGCTGGTGGATCGGCGAAGAGTGCGCGCAA
>JANLYD010000319.1:0-3222 GCA_031365465.1 Hyphomicrobiaceae bacterium | reverse complement strand
CGTTTACGCGACTGTCACAACTTCCATGATTTCCGGCGGCTGGCGGAGCGGCGCTTACCGGGCCCGATCTTCAACTATATCGATGGCGCGGCCGACGACGAGACGACGCATCGCCGGAACACCGCGAGCTTTGAGCGCTGTGACCTGGTACCCAGCGTCCTGCGCGGCGTGGCGAAAATCGATACGTCGGTGACCGTGCTAGGCCAAAAGCTAGCCGTGCCGTTCTACTGCTCCCCGACCGCGCTGCAGCGTCTCTTCCATCACCAGGGCGAGCGGGCGGTTGCGGCCGCGGCGGCCAAGCATGGCACCATGTTCGGAGTGTCCTCGCTCGGCACCGTCAGCCTCGAAGAGCTGCGCAACGCGCACAGCACGCCCCAGGTCTACCAGTTCTACTTTCACAAGGATCGCGGCTTGAACCGCGCCATGATGCAGCGAGCCAAGGAGGCCGGCGTCGAGGTGATGATGCTGACAGTCGATAGCATCACTGGCGGCAACCGCGAGCGCGACCTGCGCACCGGCTTCTCGATCCCGTTCCGGCTGACGCTCGGCGGCATGCTGCAGTTCGCGATCAAGCCGATGTGGGGCCTCAATTACGTCACCCACGAGAGCTTCAAGCTGCCTCAACTAGACGAACACGTCGATATGAGCGGTGGCGCTATGTCGATCGGACGCTACTTCACCGAGATGCTGGACCCGTCGATGAACTGGGACGACGTCGCCGAGATGGTCCGGCTGTGGAATGGCAAGTTCTGTCTGAAAGGCGTCATGTCGGTGGCCGATGCCAAGCGGGCCGCCGAGATCGGCTGCGCCGGTATCGTGCTCTCCAACCACGGCGGCCGGCAACTCGACGGCTCGCGGGCGCCCTTCGACCAGTTGGCCGAGGTAGTCGATGCAGTCGGGGATCGCATCGATGTGCTAATGGACGGAGGCATCCAGCGCGGCACACACGTGCTCAAGGCGCTATCGCTCGGTGCCAAGGCCGTCGGCATCGGCCGCTACTATCTTTATCCGCTGGCGGCAGCGGGTGAGGCCGGGGTCGAGCGAGCGCTCGGTCTGCTGCGCACCGAGATCGAGCGCGGCATGAAGCTGATGGGATGCACCTCGAGCAGTCAGCTCAGCCGCGACAATCTGAGGTTCCGGTAGCTGCTTGGCGGTCCCGATCCCGGCAAGCGAAACGCGTTAGGCAAGCACGGTCGCTATGCTCCCGAATAGGAGCCGGTCTGCCGCACTGCAGCGGAATGTCGAGATTGGTCAACCTCGAACGAAATCGGCCTGAGGTCAATGAGGGCGGCGGCGCTCGATGATCACCAAACACCGACCGTTCTCAATCTAAATTCGCGCCGATGCGTTTGCAGTGCAGCAAAGTTGAGGCTGCGATCTTGCGGATGGCGCACACAAAAAACACACGCCGTCTGATCATCCGTGATTGACTTGTAGCGCTATTGGCCCGCTGCTGAAATGCCGGTCGGCGGCGCGAGTCCAAGCGCTCACCTTCGAGGGCAAACGGGCCACAGGCGTGCGCATCCGACGGCATGGGCAAGTGGCCGACATAGCAGCAGGCCGCGAAGTCATCCTCAGCGCCGGCGCGATTGGCAGCCCGCATCTGTTGCAGGTGTCTGGCGTCGGGCCGGGGGCGCTACTCAACGATATCGGCGTACCGGTCCGGCACGCCCTGGCCGGCGTCGGCGAGAGCTTCCAGGACCACTTCGCCATCAGATGCGCGGCCAAGGTGCGCGGCATTGGGACCTTCAACGAGCGGGCGCGCGGCTGGCGCCTCGGCGTCGAAATTGCCCGTTGGCTCGCAACCGGCACTGGCCTTCTATCCTACAGCCCGTCGCACGTTGCCGCCTTCGTGCGTTCGCAGCCGCATTTCGACACGCCCGATCTGCAATTCGTCTTCACGCCGGCGAGTTACTCGGAAGGCGGGTTCGGCCAGCTTCAACCGTTCCCCGGCATGACCTCTGGCGTCTGGCAGCTTCGCCCCGAAATCAAAGGTTATATCCGCGCCCGCTCGGCCGACCCCGACGAAGCGCCCCTCATTCAGCCAAACTACCTCGCCGCAGAAACCGATCGGCGCTCGATGATCGACGGTCTGAAATGGTGCCGCCGATTCTTAGCGACCGCCGCCCTGAAACCTTACTTCGAAGCCGAGACCATGCCCGGCGAGCGTGTGACCAGCGATGACGAGATTCTCGACTATGCCCGCTCGCGCGGCGCGACGGTCTATCATGCGGTCAGTTCATGCCGCATGGGGGCAGACCCGATGGCCGTGGTCGACGACCAGTTGCGAGTGAAGGGCATCGCCAGCCTTCGAGTGATCGACGCCTCAGTAATGCCGACGATGCCTTCCGGCAACACCAACGCCGCCACCCTGATGATCGCAGAGAAAGGGGCTGACCTCCTGCTGGCGCGGACATAATCATCCCCGCCTGCTGCATTTAAGATTGAATGGCGACGTGACGGAGGACGCACGACGTCGCTAGACCGCTCATGTCGGCAAGTGGCCCGAAGCAGGAAGGCGGGCTTCGGCAGCTTCTGAAGGGAAAGCGGAAAGCCATCTGACACATCGCATGATTGATTGAGTTCGACCGCTAGGTCGGCTAACTCTGCAAGGCGGAAGATCGACCAGATCCAGCTAGGCGGTCGGCGATGTCGCTCAGCGTCAACCGCGCCGCGTCATAACCATCGCATGGAACCCGGTAGCCGCCGTCGTACTTGCAATGATCTTCCATGGCGAGCACCTGTCAAACAGTCCCAGAGGGAACCTACCAACCGTAACGGAATGTCGCGCAGTTACGAAACAGGCTTCACCTATCGGTCTGAGGCGCAGCCGGCCTTGAAATCCGACTGGACTTCGGTCCGCAAGGACGCATTGGTGTGGGTGTTGGAGGGCGGTTTCACGGACCACCGCGAATTCAGGGCACGCCTCGCAATTCGCGGGGCTTCGGGTGGTGCGAGCGTCAATTCCGACGCCGCGAGCCATCGGAGCCCAACATCATGTCGACCGTATCCATCGAAACCTCACCGAAGTCCAAGCGTGGCGCGACCAAGAATGCCGGCGACCAACTGAAATCAGGGTCGCCGCCAAAGTCTGCGTCCATTGGCAAGCCGGCTAAGATCGATATCCCACAATCTGAAGGCCGCGCCACAAAGCAGGAACTGGTCCTCACGCTTCTGCGCCGGTCATCGGGCGCGAGCATCGAGGAGATCATGCAAGCCACG
>JANLYD010000143.1:0-19728 GCA_031365465.1 Hyphomicrobiaceae bacterium | reverse complement strand
GGGCGGCTTGGGCAACAGGCGTTCCTCGAAGGCCGCACTCAAGCGATCGACATGGTCGAGCGTGGCGTCGGCGGGCTTGAGGGTGGCGGTGCCGCTGAGATGCACGGCGATGTAGTTCCACGTCGGCACCTGATCTTTGGCGACGTACCAATCCGGCGAGATGTAGGCGTCGGGGCCGCTGACGGCGACCAGGACGGCGGGCGCCCGCGCGATCACGCCGCTGATCGGATTGGCACGGGCCACATGCGCTTCCAGCCGCAGTTTGCCGTCCGGGCAGCGTTTGCATAGAAACGGCACATGCACGGCGGTCGGCATGACGCCATCGACCGCAACCACCATGCCGAAGCCGCGCGTGGCCACGAACGCCAGCGCGGTTGCTTCATCGACGCCGAACACGGCAGGCACATACATGGGCGAAGACCTTGGGACCTGTTGCTGTCGATCGCTGGCAATCGCGACCGTCGCCGCGCCGAGCGGCTATGTCGAAGGCGCGTATCGGCACCGCACGGTCCGCGCTATAGGCTGAGTGCGCTCGCATCACAACGGCGAATCCGAAGCATGATCCACCGTCCAGCTTTCGCTGTCGAACTCACCGAAAACCCGTAGACCCGCCGCATGACCTTGCTCGCCCTCATCCTCAAGATCTCAGTGCCTCCGGTGCTGGTCGCATTGATGTCGTTGGCGGCGCGGCGCTGGGGACCGACGTTCGGCGGGCTGATCATGGGGCTGCCGTGGATGACGGGGCCGGTGCTGTTCTTTCTCGGCCTCGACAAGGGCATCCCGTTTCTGGTCGAGGCGTCGCGCGGGGCCGTGCTTGCGGTGTGGGGAATGGGTGCCTTTATTTTGGCGTTCGGATGGGGTGCGGCGCGGGGCCTGTCGTCTGGCCTGTCGGTAGCGGCTGCCATCGCCGGCTATGTGGCTGTCGGCCTTGTCACGCAGACGCTGGCGGTGCCGTTGTGGCTGGCCGTCGTTGTCGCGGCGGTCGTGCTGATCGCCACCAATGGCTTGTTGCCGTTGCCGCGCCGGGCGGTCACGCTCGGCGGCTTGCCTGCCTGGGACATTCCCGCGCGCATGGTCGCGACGTTTCTGCTGGTGACCGTCATCATGATAACGACCGACGTGTTGGGGCCGCAGCGGTCGGGCATTATCGCCAGCTATCCGGTTATCCTGACGGTGATCGGCGTGTTCACTCAGCGGCAGTGGGGCGCTGATTCCCTCCTGCGCGTTCTCAGCGGCATTTCGCGGTCGCTGCTGGCGTTCGTTGGATTTTTTGCCGTAGTGGGCTTCTCGGCGCCGTGGCTCGGACTGACCGCCAGCTATCTCGCCGCCTCGTTGACCGCCTTGACGATAAGCGGCCTGCTCGTCGGCCTCAACAGCCGCACCGCTCGAATAACTCACGCAACCTCTGACCGCGTCTAAAGAAAATCACGGCGCGGAGACCGCTTGGCGAATACCTCACTCACATTCGCCCGATACAGAACGTGCTAGAGAGCCAACATTAGCGGCTGAAATTAACACAGTGTGGAGCGGGTCAAGGGAACACAACCCGCGTCATCAGCTCCGACGACTGCGATTGCGGCATATGGATTTAAAGCCCGGGCGTTCTCCAGTAGGCACCGAGGCCGATGATTTGCAGCAGTGCAACCAACGCGACGGGCGCTCCTAACCTGAATTGCACGCCCAAGGGTTGAGCGTGGGCCGCAGGCGGGTCCAGATCCTCAAGGCCCGATAGTAAAAAGGACTCCGTCTTGTGCTTCCCCATCGCGTTCATCCAAGTGCACAAAACAACCTCGTCAGAGACGAGCTCCTGAACGAACAACGTGGGTCCGCCACCCTTTGATCTTAACCGTTGTCCAACCATGGGATTTCTCCTTGTTCACATCTCATTCATACCGAAAATTGTGGCCGATGTGAAGCGAGATGAACGCAGGATGAATATTACTTCCCTGTTGTGACCAAATTGTTCGATCTTTTGTTGCTCAGCTTCTAAGACGTGCGGCGCTTTCGATTGACGGAGTCGAGCCATCCCTCACGCACGACAGCATTGCCAGAAATAGCACTTCAGTCCTTTTCACGACCTTCCGCGCGACAAACCAATTAGACGTTGAAAGATCATCGCGCCGGAAGCGATGCGAGCCTCCTCTGATCCGGAGGAGTTGGCGGCAGCAACGTATCAAAGAGGATGGGGAGAGAAGTATTTTTGACGGTTCAAGTCACAAAATTTGTTAAGTCGTTGCTTTTATTGTGGTGCCCCCGGCCCGACTCGAACGGGCACATCTCGCGATAACAGATTTTGAGTCTGCCGCGTCTACCGATTCCGCCACGGGGGCTAGGTGTCGACTGTCTGTCCGGTCGTTTGACGACACTCGAGATCACAGTCACCGCATCGGCGCGGACACCTGCATCATCGACACGCGATCTACATACCACGAACTTTGCCGTGTGCAAGTGGGCCCACCCGATGTCGACCGGATGGGCCCAATGTGGTCGCCGATCACAAGGTGGAGCCATGCGCGTGGCGGACGAAAATGGAGCGGCGCGGAGTGCGGATGACGATGGTGCCATGCGCGGACCGCGTACGACACCGCCGCAAGCAGCCGCAACCCACTTACTTCCTGAACGCGGCCACGATGGCTTCGCCGTCGGGGCCGGCTTTTTTCAGCCAGCCCGCGGTCAGATCTTCGCCGAACTTTTTCAGGCCGGCCGCCAGTTCCGGGGACGGCGGCAACACTTTCATGCCCTTGGCCTTCAACTCGGTCAGATACCAGCCGGCTTTCTCCTCGCCGGTTTTCCAGCCGCGCGCCTCAGCCTCTTTGGCGGCCTTGAGCAGTGCATCCTGCTGGTCTTTCGGCAACGCGTCAAAGGCGGCCTTGTTGACGAACGTCAGGTTTTTGGGGATCCACGCCTGCGTGTCGTAGAAGTGCGACAGGCTTTCCCACGTCTTGCTGTCGTAGCCGGTGGAACCCGACGAGATGTAGCTGTCGACGACGCCGGTCGCGAGGGCCTGCGGCAATTCGGCAGCCTGGATGGTGACCGGCTGTGCGCCCGCCAACTCGGCGATGCGCGATGTGCCGGCGTTATACGCGCGGAATTTCAGGCCCTTCATGTCGGCCACCGACGCGATGTCCTTCTTGGTGTAAAGGCCCTGCGGGCCCCACGGCACGGTGAACAGCAGCATCAGTCCCTGCGATGCGAACTTCTTCTCGATGTAGGGACGCGACACTTGATCGAGCTTCTTGGCGTCGGCGAAGCTGGTGGCCAGGAACGGCACCACGTCGGCGCCCATCAGCGGATCGTCGTTCTCGTGGATGGAACCGAGAACTTCGCCGATCTGCGCCTGTCCGGTGACAACGGCGCGGCGGATTTCGGGGGCTTTGAACAGGGATGCGCCGCCGTGCACGGTGATCTCGAGCTTACCCCCGGTGGCAGCCGACACGTCCTTGGCGAACTGCACGAGGTTTTCGGTGTGATAGTTGCTGGGCGCATAGGCGGCCGGCAGGTTCCACTTGGTCTGTGCGGACGCGGTGCCGGCCACCCCGATCACTGCGGCAGCGAGCGTGAAGCCCATCAAATTACGACGAAGATACATGCGGTTTTTCCTCGGTTGCGGTTGTTCGACTTGCTTGGGCGGCCGCCGTCGCGGCCATGACCAAGGGGAAGGTTCATTCTCCGGTGTGATTTTGCCAAATTTCCACGAACTGCTCTTTTTCTTCTCGTCATGGCCGCGCAGGCAGCCACCCAAGCAAGTCATCGGTTATTCGTCAAAGCACCTCGGCTATTTGAGGCGTGGCGTTTCGGGAAAGACCCAGTTGGGCACCACCAGCACGATATCAGGGAAGGCGGTGATGATCACCACCGCGACGTTGAGCAGCAGGAAGAACGGGAACGCCGCCTTGGCGACCGTCAGCGTATCGCGCCCGCTCATGTTCTGCAGCACGAACAGGTTGAAGCCCACCGGCGGCGTGATCTGCGCCATCTCGACGTGGATGATGAGGTAGACGCCGAACCACACGAGATCGAAACCGGCGCGTTCCACCATCGGCAACACGATGACGGCGGTGAGCACGATCATCGAGATGCCGTCGATCAGGCAGCCGAGCACGATGTACATCAAGGTGAGTGAGAGCACGAGCGTGTGCCGATTCAGGTGCTGGCCGTCGACCCATTCGGCCAGTGCTTTGGGAATTCCGGTGTAGGCCATCGCCGCCGTGCAGAAAGCAGCGCCGGCAAGGATCAACATGATCATGCACGTGAGCCGCGTCGCACTCATGATGCTCTGGCCGAAGTTGTCGGCACTCAATGCGCCACTCCACCACGCGAGGATGAGTGCGCCGCAGACGCCGAACGCCGCGCATTCGGTAGCTGTGGCGAAACCCAGCACGAGCGAGAAAAATACGGTTGCGATCAGCAGCAACGCCGGGATCAATTTGCGCGACTGCTCCATTTTGCCAAGGAACGACAGCGGCGGGTCTCGCGGCGGTGACTTGGCCGGATTGAGCAGCGACCACAGAATGATATAGCCGGAATACAGTGACATCACGAGCAGGCCGGGTAGAAAGCCGCCGAGAAACACCTTCAGTACCGAGACGTTGGCGGTCACCGCGTAGACCACCATCGGGATCGACGGCGGGATGAGCAACCCGAGTGTCCCCGAGCCGGCCAGCGACCCGAGCGCCATGCCTTGGTCGTAGCCACGCTTTTCCAGTTCGGGCAAAGCGATTTTACCGATGGTGGCGCAGGTGGCAGCCGACGATCCCGACATGGTCGCAAAGATCCCGCAGCCCACCACGTTCACATGCAGCAGCCGTCCCGGTAACCATTGCAGCCATGGTGCGAGGCCGCGAAACATTTCCTCCGACATGCGCGTTCGGAACAGAATTTCGCCCATCCAGATGAATAGCGGCAAGGCCGCGATCTGCCAGTTGGCGGCCGAATCCCACACGCGAGTGGCGAGCACGCTGCCG
Organism: Hyphomicrobiaceae bacterium; assembly: GCA_031365465.1. GTDB lineage: Bacteria > Pseudomonadota > Alphaproteobacteria > Rhizobiales > Hyphomicrobiaceae > JABFRJ01. Next base: position 14,764 of record JANLYD010000143.1, on the reverse strand, counting down.
ATCGGCACACTGGTGGTCAGCACCATCGCGAGCAGGCCGACCAGACCCAACCCGACCGCGATCCACACCCCACTGGCCAGAATTCCCACCAGGGCCAGCAACAAAATGATGGATAGAGACGGCAAATCCAAAGCTGCGAACATGCGTCAGACGCCCCCGCCTTCAGCGACACGCGCAAGCAGTTCGTCGGTCGTCTTGGGGGGCGGTTTTTCGAAACTCAGCGAGTTGCCACGTGCGACGTGGACGAGTTCGTCGAGGACAGCGGTGGTCAGGATCAGTGCGCCGGCCAGAAACGACAATTGCGGCAGCCAGATCGGCATGGCGATGACACCGTTCGACATTTCCTGCGTCAGCCGGGAGACGCGCACGAATTCGAAGGCATGCCACGTGAAATAAAGGAGAAAGGCCAGCGTGATCGACAGTGCCACCAACTCGGCAATGTGCTTTGGCCGGCCACTGAGCTTTTCAAGCAGCAGCCCGACCCGGATCATCTCGCCCCGCCGGAACGTGTGGGCGAGGCCTAGGAAACTCATTGCTGCCATCGACCACGAGGCAAAGTCGGTGCCATCGGGGATGTTGATGGCGAACTGCCGGCCGAGCGCCAGGATCATCATGAGCGCCATGGTCACGACCAGGCACACGCCCGCCGCGTACCCAGACCACAGATAGAGCCGGTCTAAAGCGACCCGCATGCATCCCCCATCACGTTCTCTCAAAAGCGCCGGATCGTGTGTGACCGGTGCAGGCTTGTCAATCCGGCGACTGCCGTGCAGCAGCGCGCGGGATCGGTTGTCGTCGACGTGCTTGTAGACCCCATCCCGAGCACGCCGGCACAATCGCTATTCCAAATCGCCTTGATCCCGCCATCTAGGATACACACTTGGCAGGGATCGTGTAGGTAGCGGTTGCCCGTAAAAGGGGCGACCAGTCGCAATCGGTTGCAGTCCTCGTCCAAGTCATCACCTGCGGGGTTGAACGTGCCGCAACAGCAAGTCCAGAAAGTCGCCGTGTCGCGTGTCGTGCGTTCGCACGCCCGGCCCCGGCGCACAGCTGTGTCGATGCTGACGCTGGCGGGGTTTGCTTTGGGCCAGCTTCCCCTTGCCGCAATCTCCACGGCGCCGGCGGCAGCCCAGGTCGGCACGTCAGGGCCAATCATGACGCGCGTCGAATACGAAGCCTGTCAGGCCAACGACGAGACCGCGTTCAAATCGGCGATCGAGAAGCTGACCTTGAAGGGGCTGACCGTTGGCCTTGCCAGCGTCGATTATCGTGCGTTGGTCGGCGAACACTGGCGCAAAACCAACATGGGCGACGTAATCGACAAGCAAGTCGATGCGTCGGTGGCGGAAGTGGCCGACGAGAACGGCTATTGGGCAAAGGCGACATCGCTCTTCAACAGCGACAAATCCAAAGAACTGGCCAACACCGTCGCCGAGCGCGTGTTCAAATCCGAAGCGCTCAAGCGCTCTCTGGAATCGATGGCGACTGGTGTCGGCACGTCGCTCGGCAAACGGATCGAACTGGCGTCGTCCGACACAGCCGAGCCGGCGATGCAGTGCCTGCAGGCATTTCTGGGTCCGCGCTATGGCGCAACGATCGCGCGCGTGGTGTCGAAGGACGCCGGCAAAGAGTTTCAGATGGATCCAGGAAAGGCGCAGGCCGGCGTGTCGACCGGGCAAGTGCTGAGCGAACACGCGGGCGGTGTCGCGGGTGCGATCATCCTCATCGTGCGCCGGCAGCTCGTCAACATGGCCGAGCGCGTCGGCACACGCATGGTCGGCTCGGTGCTGTCACGGTTGGTCGGCACGATCGCCGGCGGCATCGGCGCGGTGCTGATCGCCAAGGACATTTGGGATTTCCGCAATGGCGTGCTGCCGATCATTGCGTCGGAGATGAAGTCGGCCGACACCAAGGATAAAGTACAGGCCGAACTCGCCACTTCGATGAAAGAGCAGATCGGCGACAATCTCAAAGACATCGCCGCCAAGACAGCCGAACGCGTCGTCGACGTGTGGCAGGAATTCCGCCGCGCACACGCCAAGGTCCTCGAACTCGCCGACCGAAATGCCGCATTCAAGAAGTTTCTGGAGAACCTGAAGCCGGAAGCGTTGCCGCGCCTGGACGAAGTGGTGGCGTTGCTGCTGTCCACCGAGAGCGAGGCCGGTATTCTCAAACGGCTCGATGACGGAACGCTGAATACGGCCGTCAACCTGATGCCGGAGACCGCGTTCGAAATCGCGCGCGAACAACGCTCGATCGAGGTGGCGTTGGCGTGGAGTGCGCTGGCCGGCGAGCGCCTCGATGCCGTCGTCGAAAATGAAATTCACAAGCGCGCCAAGCCGCAGCAATTCACATCAGCCACTCTCAAGCTGCTGCTCGACATCAAAGACAAGGTCGCAATTCAACGGCTTGCCGGACTTGATCCGCAAGTGCGAGCCACGCTGTTCGATGCGGCCGCCGGTGATCTCAAGAGTCTCGGCCGCGCCCTCACCGAACCTGAACTCAATACGCTCGCGCGTTATCTCACAGGCCTAGATAAAAGTGCGTCGGGCCGAGTGTTGCGTGCAGTTGCGCAAGCGCCATCCCGGATGCAACTGCTGGCGCGTGATGGCGTGCGCGACGGCATTCTGTCGAGCCGCGATCAGTCAGCCGCCGTCGGAATGATGTTGGCTGTGGATGGCGCTGTGCCTGATCCCTGGCTTATCGCACAGCATGCCCAGTTGGCCTGGGAGGGCAAAGTCTCTCCCCGCCTGATGTGGGAAAAGCATCCCGTCACCACGTCCGGTCTCGGCGTGTTGATGCTCGTTCTGCTGTCGATGCTCAAGCGGTTGGTTTTCGGCCGTCGCCAGAAGGTTATCATCAAGCAGGTCCCAGTCGCTGTGTCTGCCAGCGCGCCGCCGATCAAGAGCAGCCATGGCGCGCAGCGGTCGAGCTGACGTTACGGGAATGCGCGCTTCTGCCGCGCGGCTTTAAGTAATCTTTCGCGCCCGTGCCGATTGCGGTTTTGTCAGCACATGGCTGACATCCCAACACTACTCACGGTGGCGCGACGGCGCGCAACGCTGCTCAAGCGACAGATTGCGTTGGCAATCGTGCTGACCGTCGTGGCCGTCGGGTTCATTGCGTCCGCTTTGTCCAGTAACTCGCCGGCAAACGGCGCAGGTACCGCTCGGGTAAACTTGAACGTGCGGTGATTAGGGCACCGGCTGCCTGTGCATAGGCTGCAAACCGCTCGTGCGTCCCCAATGCGGCAGCGGTACAGTGGGCCATGACCGACAAGATTCCAACTCCCGTTACCAAAGCGACCGCTTCGGCTCCGTCGCCCGTAAAGTACGTGCACTTGAAAGTGCATTCAGCCTATTCGCTGCTCGAAGGCGCACTGCCGATCGGGACGCTAGCGAAGCTTGCCGACAAAATCGGCATGCCGGCGCTCGCCCTGACCGATACCGACAACCTGTTTGGCGCACTGGAATTTTCCAACAAACTTGCCGACGCTGGCGTGCAACCGATCGTCGGCGTGTCGTTGGCCATCGATTTTGAAGATGTGCAGAAGCCCACGGGGCTGCATGCGGTAGGACCGGTCGCCAAGCCATCGGGTTGTGACGGGCGTTTGGCCCTGCTGGCAATGAGCGAGGCCGGCTATGCCAATCTGATGAAGCTCGTCAGCGCTGCCCATCTCGGCGCCAAGGATGGCGACAGCCCGCACGTCGGCATCACCAAGTTGGCGCAGCACACCGCCGGCTTGATCGTATTGACCGGCGGCCCCGATGGACCCATCGATCGTCCGCTGGCGGATGCGCAAAGCGCGTTGGTCAAGCCGCGGCTGCTCGAGCTCAAATCGATGTTTGGCGATCGGCTCTATATTGAACTTCAGCGTCATGGCTTGGCGACGGAACGGCAGGTCGAACCACTGCTGCTCGATCTCGCCTATCTCAACGACATTCCGATCGTCGCCACCAACGAGTGCTACTTCGCCAAGGCTGACGACTATGAGGCGCACGACGCGTTGTTGTGCATTGCTGGCGGCCGTTACGTGTCGGAAGAAGATCGCCGCCGTGCCACCAAAGACCACTATTTCAAGACCGCCGACGAGATGGCGAAGGTGTTCGCCGATTTGCCGGAAGCGCTGGAAAACACCGTCGAGATCGCCAAGCGTTGCGCCTTCCGGCCGAAGGGCCGCAAGCCCATCCTGCCCAGTTTCGTCACGACCACCGACGGCGCCAGCGCCGACGACAAACTTGCAGCCGAGGCTGCCGAGTTGAAACGGCAGGCAGAATTAGGACTCGATGAACGTCTGCGGATCAACCCGTTGGCGGACGGCTTCACGCGCGAAGACTATGACAAGCGGCTGGCCTACGAGATCGGCGTCATCGCCGGCATGAAATTCCCCGGCTACTTTCTGATCGTCGCCGACTTCATTCAGTGGTCGAAGGCGCAGGGCATTCCCGTGGGGCCCGGACGCGGTTCGGGGGCGGGCTCGCTGGTTGCATGGTCGCTGACGATCACCGATCTCGATCCCTTGAAGTTCGGCCTGTTGTTTGAACGCTTTCTCAATCCCGAGCGCGTGTCGATGCCCGACTTCGACATCGACTTCTGCCAGGATCGCCGCGAGGAAACGATCCTTTATGTGCAGAGAAAATATGGCACCGATCGCGTCGCCCAGATCATCACGCATGGCAAACTGCAGGCGCGGGCCGTTCTGCGCGACGTCGGCCGCGTTCTGCAGATGCCGTTCGGCCAGGTCAGCAAATTGTGCGCGATGGTGCCGAACAATCCGGCCAACCCAGTGACGCTGCGGCAGGCGATCGACGGCGAGCCCAAACTGCAGGCCGAGCGCGACAACGAACCTGTCGTCAAGCATCTGCTCGAAATCTGCGAGAAGCTCGAAGGGCTTTATCGGCACGCGTCCACGCACGCGGCCGGCATCGTCATCGGGGATCGCCCGCTCGACGAACTCGTGCCGATGTACCGCGATCCTAAGTCGAGTTTCCCGGTCACCCAGTTCAATTGGAAGCTGGTCGAAGCCGCCGGCTTAGTGAAGTTCGACTTCCTCGGTTTGAAGACGCTCACGGTGTTGAAGAAGGCGGTCGATCTCATCAAGCATGGTCGCGGCGAAACCATCACTCTTGAAACCCTGCCGATCGCCGAACCGAAAGGTGGCGAAGATCTCAAAATCCGCGCCGCTTACGAACTTCTGGCGCGCGCCGATACCGTCGGCGTGTTCCAGCTCGAAAGCACCGGCATGCGCGACAGCTTGAAGCGGCTGAAGCCGGATCGCTTCGAAGACATCATCGCCATGGTCGCGCTGTATCGCCCGGGTCCGATGGACAACATCCCCACCTACATCAACCGCAAGCATGGCGAAGAGCCGGTCGACTGCCTGCATCCGATGCTGGAGGGCATTCTCAAGGAAACTTACGGCGTCATCATCTACCAGGAGCAGGTCATCCAGATCGCGCAGGTGATGGGCGGCTATACGCTGGGACAGGCCGATTTGCTGCGCCGTGCGATGGGCAAAAAAGACAAGAATGAAATGGCGGCCCAGCAGAAGAAATTCGTCGAGGGCGCGGTTGCGAAGGGCGTCAAGAAAGCCGAAGCGGTCTTCATTTTCGAGCTGGTCGACAAATTCGCAGGCTATGGTTTCAACAAATCGCACGCCGCAGCTTATGCGCTCGTCAGCTACCATACGGCGTATCTGAAGGCGAACTACCGGCCAGAGTTTCTCGCGGCGTCGATGACGCTGGATATGTCCAATACCGACAAGTTGGCGATGTTCGCCTCCGAAGCGCGCCGGAGCGGCATTGCCGTTCGCGCGCCGTGCGTGAATGCGTCCGACGTGGATTTCCAGGCCGAGCCGCCGGCAAATGGCGATCACGGCGCCATCCGCTATTCTCTTGCTGCCTTGAAGAACATTGGTGCGGGCGCGGTCGAAACCATCGTCACCGAGCGCAAGACGAGCGGCCCTTACAAGTCGCTCGCCGACTTCGCGCAGCGGTTTACGCCCAAGGCGCTCAACAAGCGCGCGTTGGAAACAATGGCCGCAGGTGGCGCCTTCGATGTCTTCGAGCCAAATCGCGCGCTGATCCACGGCAACGTCGATCAGATCCTGGCAACCGCCGTTCGCACCTCGGAGAACGCCGCGCGGGGTACGACGGATCTGTTCGCCGGCGGCGCAAACACGCCAGCGAAGATCGACCTCCGCCCCACGAAATCCTGGACGCCGATGGACAAGCTCAACGAAGAGTTCAAGGCGATCGGCTTTTTTCTTTCCGGCCATCCACTCGACAACTATGCAGCCGTGCTGCCGAAGCTCGGGGTCTCGCGCTTCGCCGATTTCGAGGGCCGCGCTGGCCTTACCGCTACCGCTGGCCGCCTCGCAGCGATCGTGGTGTCGGCGCGCGAACGCCGCTCCGCCAAAGGCAACAAGTTTGCCTTCGCGCTGTTTTCCGATGCGACCGGTCAATTCGAAGCTGTTATTTTCTCCGATACGCTGAACGCGTGCGGGCATCTGCTGGAAGCCGGCACGCCGGTGCTGGTGTCGGTCGAGGCCGAGCGCGACGGCGACACCGTCAAGCTGCGCGTGCAGGGCATGCAGGCGCTCGACGAAGCGGCAGCGGGCGTGCAGCGCGGTTTGAGGTTGGTGCTCGACCGGCGGCTGCTGCAATCCAAAAAGATATCGCTCGAAACTCTCAAATCCGAATTGAAGGCTCCAAGCGGCGGGCCGAAAACCGGTGGCGAAATTCGCGTCGTCCTCGAACTCGACGATCGCGAGCGGACGCTCGAAATCGACTTGCCGGGACGCTACGACGTGGGGCCGATGATGCAGGGCCATCTCAGCACCATTCCCGGCGTGCTCGACGTGGTCGATTTGTAATCCGAGGGATCATGCGATAAGGCGTCCCATCGCTTATCCCAAGGACGCTGGAGCTTGCATGTCTGCCGATGTCGAGACGATCGTGGTGGGGGCAGGCGTCGTCGGTCTGGCGGTTGCGCGTGCGCTGAGCGCTGCGGGTCAGGAAACGATCGTTCTCGAACAGCACGGTTTGATCGGTTCGGAGATTTCGTCGCGCAACAGCGAAGTCATCCACGCTGGGCTCTATTATGCGCCGGGCTCGCTGCGCGCTACGCTCTGCGTGCGCGGAAAGCAGATGATGTACGACTTCGCGCGGGAAAACGGCGTGGCGCACGAGGCAATTTCGAAACTCGTGGTGGCCACCAGCGAAGCGCAACTCCCAAAGCTCGCGGCGATCCAGGAAACGGCTCGTAAAAACGGCGTCGACGATCTGCAACCGCTGACGTCGGCCGAAGCGCGTAAGCTCGAACCGGAAGTGGCCTGTGCCGCAGCCCTGCTATCGCCGTCGACGGGTATCATCGACAGCCACGGCTTCATGGTCGCACTCGAAGGTCATCTCACGTCACGTGGCGGGCAGGTCGTCTTGAACTCGCCTGTCGAGGCGATTTCGCGTGGCGGTAACGGGCTGTTCACGCTGACGCTCGGGGGCACGCCGCCCGGCAACATCACCTGCCGCAATCTTATCTTGTCGGCCGGCCTGCATGTTTCGAAGCTGGCGCGCACCCTTGCTTTTGGCGATCGCTATCAGGTGCCCGAAACATATTATGCCAAGGGTCAGTATTACGCCTTGAGCGGCAAGTCGCCTTTTAGCCGTCACATATACCCCATGCCCCACGGCGCGTGGCTCGGGCTGCATGCGACCGTCGATCTCGGCGGGCGCTGCAAGTTCGGTCCAGACATCGAATGGATCGATCACATCGATTACAGTTTCGAGCCAGCGAAGCTCGATCAATTTCTCGATTTCATTCGCAGTTACTATCCCGCGCTCGACGCGAGCCAACTCCACGCCGACTACACGGGCATTCGTCCCAAGCTCTATCGCGAGGGCGAGCCTGTGCCGGATTTCCGCATCGACGGCCCGGAGATGCACGGATTCTCCGGCCTTGTCGTTCTCGCCGGCATCGAAAGTCCGGGCCTGACATCGAGCCTCGCCATTGCGGAGGTCGTCGCTGAACGTTTGGCGGCGCGCTGATTACGTCGATCGCAGCCCCAGTTCCGCCCGCCTGCTCCATCGCATGATCATGAGTGTGGCGACGGAGTCCGGCTGCCAAACCGCTCCAGATCGCGGTTCCGCCGAGACCAAATCGGAATGCGCGCCGCATGTCCCAGCCCTTACCGGCCACCGGCCATGCACCAACCCCCGTTCACCGCTTGCCAATCCGCCGAGCAATTTGCCTCCTGGAACAAAAAGTCCGACTGCGACGTTTAATGCGTACAATTGGGGCACGTAAAAATGATCGAGACTGCAGCGTCTGATGCGGCATCGGGGGGATCGGGCCGGTTTCTCAAGCAATCTCTCGCGTTTTGGACGGGCGATACCAAAAGACGCGCGTGGGTGTTGACCGTCGCTGTGTTATTTTTTGTATTGTTCAACCTCGGCATTTCGCTCTCCCTCAACCGGTGGAACAAATTCTTTTTTGATGCGCTCGAGAAAAAGAACGTCGACTCCGTGGTCTACGGCTTAGGTCTGGTCTGCGGCCTCGCGGTATTTTCGGCTGCGGGCTCTGTCGGGTTGCTACATGCGCGCATGAAGCTGCAGATCAATTGGCGGCAATGGTTGACGCGATCGCTGGTCGGGCGGTGGCTGGCTGATCGCCATTTCTATCAGCTCACCATCGTCAAAGGCGACGATGCGTCCAACCCTGAAGCCCGCATCGCTGAAGATGGCCGCATCGCCGTTGAACTTCTTGTCGATTTTTCACTCGGCATCTTGAATGCCGTACTGGCGGCGGTGGCGTTCATCAGCATTCTCTGGGTGGTTGGTGGTGCCATTACCGTGGGCGGCGTGACCATCCCCGGATACATGGTTTTTGCCTGCATCATCTACTCCGGTTTGACCACCTCGATCATGTACCTGCTTGGCCGGCGGCTGGTCGAAAAGGTGGAAGACAAGGCGGCGGGCGAAGCGCAACTGCGCTATGAGCTCACGCGGGTGAAAGACAATGCGGAAACCATCGCGCTGATCGGCGGCGACGAAGACGAACGCGCGCGTCTCGATGCAACGTTTTCCGAGTTGATGAAACGATGGCTCGGCGTCATCACGTGGCAAGGCCGCATGATGTGGCTGAACGGGTCGGCGTTGGTGCTGGCGCCCGTCGTGCCGCTGCTGCTGGGTGCGCCGAAGTATCTGGCCGGCGACATGACGCTCGGGTCCCTGATGCAGGCGGCGACGGCGTTTACACAGGTTTCGGTGGCGCTGACGTGGCTCGCCGACAACGCGATGCGTCTGTCGGACTGGTTCGCATCGTCCAATCGTGTTTCGCAGCTGTCCGGCGCGATCGATCGGCTCGAGACGAGCCTCGGGCCAGTCAATTCCGGCGAAACCATCGAACTCGGCGTCAGTCCCGATAAATGCGTCTATCTCCGCGATTTGAACATTGCGCTGCACGACGGGAAGTTGATGATCGACGGCGCGGAAGCAATCATTTCGCCGGGCGAGAAAGTGCTTTTGAAAGGTGGCTCCGGCACGGGAAAAAGTTCGCTCATCCGCGCCATGGCCGGCTTGTGGCCCTGGGGCAGCGGCAAGATCCTCAGACCGGAAGGTGCCTACATCGCGTTCATGCCGCAGCGGCCATACTTCCCGCTCGGCACCTTGCGTGAAACGATGCTCTACCCGTTTTCCGATCTGAAAGTTCCGGAAGAAAAGTTTGCCGATATCCTCAATCGGTGCGGCCTTGAGCATCTGGTGTCGCGGCTTGACGAGACCGACCAATGGGGTTCGCTGCTGTCGGGCGGCGAGCAACAACGTCTCGCCTTCGCGCGTGTATTGATCAATCCGCCGGATGTCTTGATCATGGACGAACCCACGTCGGCATTGGATGAACTGAGCCAGTTTCGAATGATGGAATACATGCGCGATCTGCTTCCAGACGCGATGGTCATCCACGCAGGCCATCGGCCTGGCCTCGAGCGGTTTCATGATCGCGAAATCGAGCTACTTCGTGAGACACGCGACGGCCCCGCGACAACTCATGAAACGAAGTTCTCGCCGGGTAGCTTGCTGGGACGGGCCCTCAAACGGTTGGCCAAGGTGCGAACCACGTAACAATGCCCACAGAACCGATAGCGCAATTTTGCATGGCAGGTAGTGGTCGACATAGTCGACAACCGAAAATGGCCGCGCAGGCTCGGCGGTTCGCATGAAAAGGACTGTTGGACCGGCTTTCCGCGTTTGCCCCCTCTTGCGAACTCTGTCAGCATCACTGACATAACTTGGTGAGATATCTGGAACCCACGACGCGGGCGAGTACAGACCATGGCGAAATCTGCACCTAGCCTCAGTGACAAGTTCGACCTCGACATCACGCATCAGCTTTTGACGGGCACCCAGGCGGTGGTGCGCCTGACACTGATGCAAAGGGCGCGCGACCAACTCGCGGGCCTGAACACTGCCGGTTTCGTGACCGGCTATCGCGGCTCCCCGATTGCCGCCCTCGAAAGCGCTTTTCAGCGCGCCGCCAAAATTTGTGAAAAAAACCACGTCGTCTTCAAGAGCGGGCTGAACGAGGATCTTGCGGCAACCGCCATTTGGGGATCACAGACCGCAGAGTTACGTGGCGAGGGCAAGTACGACGGCGTGTTCTCGATCTGGTACGGAAAGGGTCCCGGCGTCGATCGCACCGGCGACGTGTTCCGTCATGCCAACCACGCCGGCTCAAGCAAGTATGGCGGCGTCGTCGCGCTGCTCGGCGACGATCATACCAATGAGAGTTCGACGTCGGCGCATCAGTCGGAATTCGCGATGGTCGACGCCATGATCCCCGTCTTGAATCCAGCCGGGGTGCAAGAAATTCTCGACTACGGATTGCACGCGTTTGCGATGTCGCGCTTCGCCGGCGTGTGGGTGTCGCTGAAGTGCGTCAAGGACAATATCGAATCCACCTCTGTCGTCGACGGCCGTATCGATCGAGTCACCACCGTCATACCTGCCGATTTCATAATGCCGGAAGGTGGCTTGAATATTCGTCAGCGGGATCAGGCAGCGGACAAAGAAGCACGGCTGCACGATTACAAGCGTGACGCGGTGCTCGCTTATGGGCGTGCGAACAAGCTCGACAAGATGATCATCTCCGGCGGCGTCAATGCCAAGATCGGCATCATCACGACCGGCAAGAGTTACCTCGATGTCCGGCAGGCCATGGAAGAATTGGGCATCGACGAAGTCGAGGCCAACAAGCTGGGTTTACGCGTCTACAAGGTCGCCATGCCCTACCCGCTGGAAACGCAGGGCCTCGAAAAATTTGCCGAAGGTCTCGATCTGATCATCGTCGTTGAGGAGAAGCGATCGCTGATCGAAGTCCAGGTGAAGGAAGAGCTCTACAATACGCATCTGCGCGCACAGGTGATCGGAAAGAAGGACGAGCACGGCAATTGGCTATTTCCCGCCAAAGGCGCGCTGGAGCCGTCCGAGATCGCAATCGCAGTCGGCGAGCGATTGATCAGACAAGGCGCGGGCGAAAGCATTAAAGCGAAAGTCGCGCTGCTGAAGGGCTTGAAAGGCAACAAGCCCGACCTGCCGGAAGCAGCTACCCGTTTGCCGTATTTCTGCCCGGGCTGCCCGCACAATTCTTCCACCGTGGTGCCGAAAGGCGCACACGCCTACGCCGGCATCGGTTGCCATTTCATGGCGCAGTGGATGGACCGCCAGACTGAAGGCTTCACCCAGATGGGTGGCGAGGGCGCGAATTGGATCGGCGAAGCACCATTTTCAAAGCGCGGCCACGTCTTCCAAAATCTCGGCGACGGAACTTACATCCACTCCGGCTCCCTTTCCATTCGTGCGGCACACGCAGCCGGCGTCAACATCACCTACAAAATCCTCTACAACGACGCAGTCGCCATGACCGGCGGCCAAGCGCTCGATGGCCATATTTCGGTGCCGATGATCGTCAACCAAGTGCTGGCCGAAGGCGCGCAGAAGGTCGTGATCGTCACCGACGAGCCTTACAAATATCCGGCCGACAGCGGCATACCCTCCGATGTCGAAGTGTTCGATCGAAGTGATCTGCAAAGCGTGCAGATGCGCCTGCAGGACATTCCCGGTGTCACCGTTCTGGTTTACGACCAGACGTGCGCTGCGGAAAAGCGCCGTCGCCGGAAACGCGGCCTGTTCCCCGATCCCGACAAGCGGGCCTTCATCAATCCAGCGGTCTGCGAAGGCTGCGGCGATTGCTCTAAGAAGTCGAACTGCGTGGCTGTTTCGCCGTTGGAGACGACGCTCGGCACCAAGCGCGCGATCGACCAGTCCGCCTGCAACAAGGACTTTTCCTGCATCAACGGCTTCTGTCCGAGTTTTGTTACCGTGCATGGCGCCAAGATCAAATCGGCGAAGAGCACAGGCACCGACCGCCGCGCCGATACAGCGGCAGCAGCAATTGCCGTGCTACCTGCCGCCAAGCAACCCGCGCTGACACATTTGCCCTACAGCATGATCGTGACCGGCGTGGGAGGCACCGGCGTCGTCACCATCTCGGCCGTGCTGGGGCAGGCCGCTCACATCGAGAGCAAAGGCTTTGGTTCCATCGACATGACGGGCTTGGCGCAAAAGGGCGGCGCGGTTGCCTGTCACATGCGGTTTGCAGCGTCACCCGACGACATCAACGCAATCCGCGTCGGCATCGCGCACGCCGATCTCATTCTCGGGTGCGATCTGGTGGTGACGGCGTCCAACAAAGTGCTTGAAACCGTCAAGCCCGATCACACCGCCGTCGTCTATTCCACCCACGAGATGAACGTGGCCACCTTCACGCTCAATCCCAGCTACAAGCTGCCGGGCGGCGCCCTCGTGCGGTCCATCGACGATCGCGCCGGCAAGGGGCCGCTGCATTCGATCGATGCGCAGCTTTACGCCGAGAAGCTGTTTGGCGACAGCATCGCCTCAAACATGTTCATGCTCGGATATGCCTGTCAGTTAGGCTTCGTGCCGGTCGGAACTGCCGCCATCGAGGAGGCTATTCTGTTGAATGGCGCGGCCGTCGAGATGAACCGCAACGCGTTCCGCATGGGCCGCTTGGCTGGACACGACAAGGCTGCGGTGCAGGCGCTGCTGCCGGCGTCCGTCAAAGCGCAGGTCAAGACGGAGACGCTCGACGAGATCGTCGCGCATCGATCGAACCTGCTGCGCGACTATCAGGACCAAGCCTACGCGGCACGCTACGAAGCCGCGATCCGCGCGCTGGCGGCGCAGGAACGCGAGCGTGCGTCGGGCCGCACCGGCCTTGCGCTTGCCGCCGCCAAGGGCCTCTACAAGTTGATGTCCTACAAAGACGAGTATGAGGTCGGCCGGCTGTATTCCGCGCCCGAATTCAAGGCGGCTTTGGCCGACCAGTTCGCCTCGCACGACAGGCTGGAATTCCATTTGGCGCCTCCGCTGCTGGCGCGCCGGGACAAGCTCACAGGTGAGCCGCGCAAGATGAAGTTCGGTGCCTGGATGTTGCCGGTGTTCGGCTGGCTCGCGAAGGGCAAAGCGTTGCGCGGCACGGCGTTCGACATATTCGGCATGACGCAGGAGCGGCGCCTCGAACGCCAGATGCTCACCGATTATGAAGCGTTGCTGACCGAGCTTGGCCAACGCCTGACGCCGGCCAACCACGGGATCGCCATTCAACTCGCGGCCAACGCGCTGGACATCAAGGGCTTCGGCCACATCAAGTTGAAGAACTACGAGCAGGCCAAGGTGCGCGAAGGCAAATTGCTGGCGCAGTTGCGCTCGCCCGCACCCACTCCCGTGCAGCACGCGGCAGAGTGACGGTTCACTCTCGTCTGCCGCGTTGCATCTCGTGAGTGGGTTACGTCTTCGCGGCCTTCACCTTTGCTTTGATGGCTTTTGCGACGTCGCGGCTGACGAACGTTGCCACGTTGCCGCCCATCTGTCCGATCTGGCGCACTAGCGATGCCGTGATGTGACGGACGGCGGGGCTTGCCGGCAAGAATACGGTTTCGATATCGCGCGCCATAGCGCCGTTCATGCCGGACATCTGCATCTCGTAGTCGAGATCGGTGCCATCACGCAGTCCACGGAAAATCGCAGTCGCGCCGCACGCGCGCGCGGCGTCCACGGTCAAGCCGTCGAACTGGGTCGTGGAGATGCGGCAGCCCGTCAGTTTCGCCACCGCCGCGGTCTCGGCCATCAGGAGCCTCGCTTTTTCGGCGGGGGTGAACAGCGGCGCCTTGCCCGGATGCACGCCGATGCCGATCACCAGCACATCCACCAGTCTGGCCGCCCGCGCAATCACGTCCATATGCCCGAGGGTGACGGGATCGAACGAGCCGGAGTAAAAACCGATACGCTTCATGGCTGGGAACTCACATGGACGCCTTAACGAAGTCTTAACCCGCGCCGAACGCTGCGCGGTATACATTGCCCCCAACTAAGTAAACATCGGCTCAACGTATTCGGCCAAGTCTGCACACGGAAGGCCATGAACCGTGCCGTTGGCGGTCCGACACCCGCCCGGCGTCATCCGCACTCGCCCTGAAGTTGCGGTTCGTAGGCGGAGCCTGCGCCCCATAGACGCGGGAAAACGTGAAATTAAAGCTTCGAATCGCCGGGTTTAGCTGTACTCTGTAAGCCCATGACGCGGTACATCTTCATCACCGGCGGCGTGGTGTCTTCGCTTGGCAAAGGGCTGGCTTCTGCGGCCCTTGGAGCGCTTCTACAAGCCCGAGGCTATTCGGTTCGGCTCCGAAAGC
>JANLYD010000274.1:0-10760 GCA_031365465.1 Hyphomicrobiaceae bacterium | reverse complement strand
GCTGGCCCCATCCATCAGCGCGCTTTCTTCAAGCTCGAACGGAATCGATTTGAAGTAGCCCATCAGCAGCCACGTTGCGAACGGGATCAGGATCGTCGGATAGACCAGGATCAGCGACATCGGGCTATCGATCAGCCCGTATGAATAAATGATCGACGCCAGCGGAATGAACAGGATCGACGGCGGCACGAGGTACGCGAGGAAGATCAATCCACCCACCAACTGCGCCCCGCGAAACTGCAGCCGCACGATCGCATACGCCGCCAGCACACTCGCGAACAACGACAGCGCCGTCGCCGCCGACGCCACGTACATCGTATTCCACAGCCACTTCGGATAGTTGCTGTCGAACAGCAGCTTATGAATGTGTTTGAACGTGGGATTCCACGTCCACAGCGGATTGAACGTCTCCATGTCGAGCAGTTGCTCATCCGGCTTGATCGCCGTCAGCGCCATCCAGTAAAACGGAAACAGCAGCACGAACACGATGATCGCCAGCGGAAAATACGTGAACACGGCGCGCCGTTGCCACGTCTCCAGGAATTCCATGCCCTCCGCGTTGTCTTCGCGCGCGACGGAAGGCGCTTCGACGGGCCGGCCAGATGTGGCGTCTGTCATGATGTCATACCTGTCATTAAATCCGCCGTGCAGACGACTGTCGTACAGCAACGATTCACACCCCTACGGTGTGCGACCAGCACACCGCGATGGGCACCAGCGCCGAGCGGCAGACTGAGTTCATCAGTCATTGCCGACGCCCTGTTGCCATTTACGCCGCTGCAGCCCGAACCATGACACCATCACGGCCGCCAGCAGGAATGGGATCATCGCCGTGGCGATCGCCGCGCCTTCACCCATGTTGCCGCCGAGGATCGCGCGCTGATACGACAGCGTCGCCATTAGGTGCGTCGCGTTCACCGGTCCGCCACGCGTCATCGCCCAGATCAACTGGAAATCCGTGAACGTGAATAGCACCGAGAACGTCATCACGACGGCGATGATAGGCGTCAGGATCGGATACGTGATGTAGCGGAATCGCTGCCAGCCCGTTGCACCATCCAGCGTTGCCGCTTCATACAGCGATGGCGAAACGGTCTGTAATCCCGCTAGCAACGTGATCGCCACGAACGGAATGCCCCGCCACACGTTGGCAAAAATCGTCGACCACCGCGCATTCCACGGATCGCCGAGGAAATTGATGTTAGCAGTGATGAATCCCATTTTGCGCAGGGACCACGAAATGATGGAAAATTGGCTGTCGTAAATCCACCAGAATGCAATCGCCGACAGCACCGTCGGCACGATGAACGGAACAAGCACTATGGCGCGGATCATTGCCTTGAACGGCATGTGCTTGTTGAGCAGCAGCGCCAGATAAAGACCGATGGCGAATTTCGCCGCGCTCGCCACGATCGTATAAAGCAGCGTATTCGTCACCGACAGCCAGAACACGTTGTCGTCGAGCAGATCCTCGTAGTTGGCAAGCCCGATGAACTTGCCCGCACGCCCGATCTTGGTATTGGTGAACGAAAGCCACACGCCCAAAAACAGCGGATAGGCCAGGAACAGCGTCAGCAACCCAACCGCCGGCGCCATGAACCAGAAGCCGAGCCACTGCCGATTGGACCGCAACCGTTCCCACGCAGTCGGCTCCCGCATCGCCGGTCGCTCACGGGTGGATGGGCTTATGGCGTCAGTCATGTGGCATTACTCATCAGAAGGCTCGTGTCGTCGGCGAGTGCCCACGTCAACGCCGACGCGTCGGTTGGGGTCAAGCCTTGCGCGACCCGACAGCCGCATTTGAACGGCAGCCCACCGGCAGCACGGGTAGGTCCGCGACATCACTCACAGGTGGGTCGAGCATCCGCCCGACCCAACATCCACAACCTAATTCAGCAGTGTCGGGTCGCACACGTGCTTGACCCGACCTACGCAGCTCGTCGCTTACCGCGCTTAGCGATACAGCTTCTTCGCCGACCGTTCCGCCTGCGCAATCGCACCCTTGAGATCCGCGCCACCGGTGCAATAGTTCGCGAACATGTCGACGACGATGAAGTCGGCGATGGCTGACGCCGCCTTCTCGTCCATCTGCCCGATACCTGCAGCCGTCAGCGACCGCTTCGCGCAGTCACGGAACACCGTGCGCTTCGGATCAGCCGTCCAGAACGGCAGCTTCTCGTAATCGTTGAGCGGCTGCGTCAAGTAACCGACCGCCGCCGACAGCCACGGCCCATATTGCGCCGTTTCCATCATGAACGCGATGAACGCCTTACCGGCGTTCGGAACCTTGGTGTAGCTGAACTGCAGGATCGGGAAGCACAGCTGCAATTCCTGCGGCTTGCCGACCGGCCCGACCGGGAACAGCGCGTGATCCATGTCTTCCGCGATAGCCTTCATCTTGGCGTCGCCCTTTGCCGCGTCGGCGTTGGCGGCGGCATAGATCGAGATGCCGTTCGCCGTCAGATACAGTTCACCTGACAGGAACGCCTTGTTGTTGGAACTGTCGTTCCAGGAGGCCGTACCCGGAATGAACGTCTCGTACAGCGACTTGCAGTATTCGAGCGCTTTGGCCGTCTCAGCCGAGTTGATCGAGACCGCGTTGCTCTTGTCGATGAGGTAAGCGCCATGTGACCACAGCACCCAATGTAGCCAGGCATTGCCGTCACCGGTGGCGTGCCCCATTGCGAAACCTGGGGGCGTGCCCTTGGCCTTCATCGCCTTGCAGAGTTCGAGAAATCCAGCCGTATCCTTCGGGAATTCCTTGAAACCGGCATCGTTCATCGCCTTGATGCGGTAGTTCATGTAGCCGCCGTTGAAGGCGACGGGAATACCGATCCACTTGCCGTCTTTTTTGCAAGTGCCCTCAGCCGCCGGGACCCAGCCGCCGTATTTCTTGCCGAGATAGTCGGCGACATCAGTCAGATTGGCGACCTTGTCGGGGAACAGATGCGGCAGCGAATGCAGGCCCCACACCAAGTCCGGTCCCTGTCCGGTGTTGGCAGCCACCGAAGCTTTCGGCTGAATATCGTCGAACGACTCGTTGGTGATGTTGACTTCGACGCCAGTCGCTTTGCTGAACGCCGCCACCATCTGCATGAACGCATCGTCTTCCGCCGGCACGAAACGTTTCCAGCGCAGCACATTTAACTTTGCACCGGCTTCCGGCTTCCACTGCGAATCCTGCGCCCAGGCTTTGGCAAAGGTCAGAAGATCGGTGCCGCCGAGCAAACCCGCGCCGGCTGCCGCCGTGCCCTTCAGCACATTACGTCGTGAGAAACGAGATGTCGTCATCGTTGGTATCCTCCCAAAGTCAGTTTCTTGTGTGTTGCAGTGCGTCTAGTGCTTTGCTTCGGAACAGGCGGTTCTTGCCATTCTTTCGTCATGGCCGCGTAGGCCATGACGAGCAGCGGAGTTAGACACTTAGCGTTATACTAAGCAGGCAATCTCAGATCCGTTTTCCAGTCTCTTTGTCGAACAGATGCACCACGTCCGGCCGCGGCTTGAGCTTGATCCTCTGCCCCGGCTTGAAGTCGTAACGCTCACGGAAGATCGCGACAATATCGTGACCCGCCATCTTGGCGACAAGCTGCGTTTCCGAGCCCGTCGGCTCCACCACGATCACTTCCGCATCGACGCCGTCGTCCGCGATCGTGAAATGTTCAGGTCTGACACCCGACACGATTGGCCGCCCGGAACTGGCCGATGGCGCTGACGCAAGCGGCAGCTTGGCGCCCGACGCGGTTTC
This sequence comes from Hyphomicrobiaceae bacterium, assembly GCA_031365465.1. GTDB lineage: Bacteria > Pseudomonadota > Alphaproteobacteria > Rhizobiales > Hyphomicrobiaceae > JABFRJ01. Next base: position 7,015 of record JANLYD010000274.1, on the reverse strand, counting down.
CAGATAGGCGTGATTTCCTTCGATGCGCAGCGTACCGCTGAAGAAATTCATCGACGGCGACCCGATAAAGCCTGCCACGAACTGGTTCTGCGGGTTGTCGTAGAGGTCAAGCGGCGCGCCGATCTGCTCGATGTATCCGTCGTGCATGACCACGATCTTGTCGGCCATCGTCATCGCTTCGATCTGGTCGTGCGTCACGTAGATCGTCGTGGTTTTCAGCCGCTGATGCAGTTCCTTGATCTCGGCCCGCATGGCGACGCGCAATTTCGCGTCGAGGTTCGACAACGGTTCGTCGAACAAAAACACCTGCGGATCGCGCACGATGGCGCGGCCCATGGCGACGCGTTGACGTTGACCGCCCGACAGCTGCCGGGGATACCGGTCGAGCAGATTGCCAAGCCCGAGAATCCCTGCCGCCTTGTCGACCTGCGCCTTGATGACGGCCTTGTCGGTGCCCTTCAGCTTGAGCGAGAACGCCATATTGTCGGCAACCGTCATGTGCGGATACAGCGCGTAGTTCTGAAACACCATCGCGATGTCGCGCTCTTTGGGATGGATGTTGTTGACCACCCGGTCACCGATCGAAACGGTCCCGCCGGTGATGTTTTCGAGCCCCGCGATCATCCGCAGCAACGTCGATTTCCCGCAGCCTGACGGACCTACCAGAACGACGAATTCACCATTTTTGATCGGCACGGAGACGCCGTGCAGCACTTCCACCGGCCCATACGACTTGCGTACGTCACGAATATCTACCGAAGCCATACTCTCTCCCAATGAGACCCGTCCCTGTTGCCGATCGGTTTGGTCCGATGGCAGGCGGTCTCTTTGTTTGCTGCAACCTTTTGCCACGTGACATCCGCATGTCCAGCGTTTTGTCGCAAGAGGAATTTGCGCTAGGCCCGATTGGCGCCAAGCCCCCGGAAGCGTTACTGGCGTGATCTCTACCAAGTCGGGAACAGCAATGACACAGCCGCAAAATGCCCTCGATCGCATCCTCGATTCCACCACTGCGCCATCCGCAATGACAGCGGCTTTTCAAGCTGCGGCCACGCGTCATGAAACACCCTGCGGCACCGGCACCATGGTCTGGCGCCGGTGGGGCACACGCACGGCTGGCAAGGCACCCCTTGTCTTGCTTCACGGCGGCTCCGGCTCTTGGACCCATTGGATCAGGAACATCGGCGCACTTGCAGCAGTGACCGAGGTGTGGGCACCCGACCTGCCCGGGCTTGGCGACAGTGCCATGCCAAGTCAGCCGCACACGCCCGCCTCATCCGGTCAGGTCATCGCCGACGGTGTCGCCCGCCTGCTCCCCGTCGCCGATCCACTTCACATCGTCGCCTTCTCGTTCGGCGCACACGTCGGCACCTTCAGCGCGGCCTATCTTGGCGACCGGGTATCGACCTACACGATCTGCGGGTCCGCAGCCCTCGGCCTCCCGCATAATCGCCTCGAATTCGATCGCGAACGCTCGAGCATGACGCCTCCCGAGTCTGCAGTCGTCCATCGCGCCAATCTCGCAAAGCTCATGTTTTTGAACCCCGCCCGCATCGACGATCTCGCTGTCTACATTCAGGCTGAAAACATCCGCCGCGCCCGTTTTAAGTCGCGGGCCTTTGCCGGCACCAACGAAATTCCCGAAACCCTGCCGCACGTCACAGCCCGGTTGCGCGCGATTTGGGGCGCCGGCGATGTGCTCGCGACGCCCAGCGTGGAAGCTCGCTACGACATTCTTCGCAAACATCATCCCGAACTTGAAACGCGCACCATCGCCGACGCCGGTCACTGGGCTCAATACGAGCAGCCCCAGTCCTTCACCCGAGCCATTCTCGAGCTGACCGGCCTGCAACCGTTCGAGGCGTCGACATGATCACCCGAGAGCACTGCGCGGCCCTCGACACGGCCGACGTCCTGGCTCATGCATACGAGCGCTTCTCCTTGCCGCCGGGCGTCAACTACCTCGACGGCAACTCGCTTGGCCCCCTGCCCCGAGGTGTTGCAGCGCGCATCGCCGATGTCATCGCCAACGAATGGGGTGACGGCCTCATCAGTTCCTGGAATGCCGCCGGATGGTTCGATTCCCCGAGCCGCATCGGCGCCAAGGTCGCGCCCTTGCTCGGCGCAGCGCCGCATCAGGTGATCGTCACCGACACCATCTCGATCAATCTCTTCAAAGCGCTCGTCGCCGCCGCCCGCTTACGTCCCGATCGCACGACCATCGTCGCCGAGCGTGGCAACTTTCCCTCCGATAACCACATCGCCGAAAGCGTCGCCCGTCTGCTGAATTTGCACGTCCGCTTCGTCGCCGCCGAGGACATAGCGCTGGCCGTCGATACCGACACCGCCGTCGTCGTGCTCAGCCACGTCAGCTATCGCACTGCAACCATGCAGGACATGCGCACGGTCACCGCCTCGGTCCACGCCGCCGGCGCACTCGTCGTCTGGGATCTCGCCCATTCCACCGGCGCCGTCGTCTTGACTCTCGATGCCGACAACGTCGATTTCGCCGTCGGCTGCGGCTACAAATTTCTCAACGGCGGCCCTGGCGCACCGGCTCACGTCTACGTCGCCGAACGCCACCATCACGCCATCGACCAACCCCTGACCGGCTGGTTCGGCCATCGTCAGCCGTTCGCCTTCGGCCCCGGCTTCGCTCGCGCCGATGGCATCAAAGCGATGCTCTGCTCCACGCCGCCCATGCTCTCCATGGTGGCGCTTGAACATGCGATGTCGGCCTTCGACGGCATTTCCATGTCTGACGTCCAGGCCAAAGGCCGCGCCCTGGGTGAGCTTCTGATCGAGCTGCACGACGAGCGCTTGGCGCCCCTCGGTTTCGCACTGGCCGCTGACAGGAACGGCGCGCGCCGTGGCAATCATGTTTCCATCACACACGCGGAAAGCTACCGCATCATGCAGGCCCTGATCGCGCGGGGTATCGTCGGCGACTTCCGCGCGCCCGATGTGATGCGCTTCGGCTTTGGCCCGCTTTACGTTCGCTTCATCGATGTGTTCGAAGCCGTGGCCGCAATCGAGTCCGTCATGCGGACGGGCACTTGGAAATCGATCGCACCGCCGGATGCCAACTCTGTCACGTGACACGCGTCAGCCACCCGATCAGCCCGCCACCACCGGGCGCAAGCTGTCCACGATCAGCCGCAACTGAATGTCCGGATCGTCGATCGCCAACTGGCTTTCGAACCACTCTGTCACCAGCCTGCAGACCGTTTCCGGCGAGGCTTTCGCCAACGCACCACTATCGGAAAACAGCTGCATATCGGCATTTTTCCACCCGCGTGCTTCCAGCAGCTTCACCAGCACGTCGTAATCTTCAGGCTTCGGCTGCGGATAGATTCGTGTCGCGCGGCGCCCCTCTTCGATCGCTTCGAACGTCGCCACCAACTGCGCCTGCAGCGTGCTCGTGAACTCCGGCACCTGCAGCAGCGTCACGACTGCCGGCGCGCCCTCGCCCGCCGAAACGAACTGGTAGCAGCTGTCGATGCTGTGCGCCCGCATGCGAACGAGATTTGCGGTGAACAATGTCGCGATCGACTTCAGCCGCGCTACCGGCGCAGACGTGGCCTCCGCCGCATACTGCCGGCGCAACTTGACTACGCCCTGCATCATTGCGGATGCAATTTCGCCCTGGCTTTTGTTGGCGACCGCAGCCTCCGTCGCTTCCCGCACACGCTCGGCGTACCAGTCGCCGTGATACTTTTTCAGCACCTGCCAAAGTACACTCTTCTGCAAGGCTTGGTCCGTCGCCTCGGTGGTCCTCGCAAAGCCGGCGATGGGCGCCGTCACCGTCACCTTTTCGCCCCGCCCAGGGATCAGCGCCGTCGCCATCCGCAACAGGTTTTTGTCGCTGGCGACCACCAGATAGGCCGCCGTCAACGTGATCGCAAAGAACGCCGCGATCGCCGCCCACAGCAGGCCGCGGCCAATCATGCGGCCGCCGCGCCTCACCGATTTCCCGCGCGCTTCTCGCCGGACCACCTTCTCTTCACGTGATGCTGTCTCGTGCTCACCCGGCGAACGTCGCTTTCCTGAGGGCGTTGCCGCAGCCCCTGCATGACGACCGGCCACTGGATGCCGCTGCGCCGGTTCGGCGGCAGCCGGATGGCGAACCGCCTCGCGCGCGCCGGCCGCTGCCTCCGCTGGCGCTCGAAACCTGGCGGCGGCGGGCGCTGTCGGCGCGTCGGCCGAGGCAACGGCGGCGGGAACGGGCGCTGCGGCACGCGGAGATATCGCAGCACTCAGCGTACCCACCGCCTGCCACTGCGCAAATCCATCGCGCCAGGCGAGGTCCGTCGGCAAAAGCTGGCCGGTGTCGTACAATCGCCGGAATTCGGCATCGGTGACGGGGCCGAATTGCTGGCCGTCGCGCCCCAGATACCAGACAGCAACCGGCATCCCCGCCGCATCTCCATGCGCCGAGCCGACCGATGGTTGTACAGGTTGCCCTGTCATGATCCTCGCATTGCTGTTCCGGCCCGGCGCACCCGTCTGCAGCGCGCAACGGATATGACGCGATTGTGTGTGTTTGTGTGCACCGGGTGCCCTAGGTCAATCGAGCCCCTAACGGTAAGTGGTGGCAACACTGGGGCAAAATGGCAACAACGCACGATGTAAACCGCGCCTGAACATTGAACCGGCCCTAACCCGCGCGGCGTTTGGCCCAGGCACAATTTGTCTCTGGCACCGCTACAGACGTTTCCCCATAGTGACCGGCAGGATTCGAATTCGCCGAGGAACGAGCATGGGCCTGAAAATTGCGTGCCAGATGGACCCGATCGACAAGATCGACATTCGCGGCGACAGCACGTTCGCGTTGCTGGTCGAGGCACAGAAGCGCGGCCACGAACTGTTCTACTATCTGCCGGGTCATCTCGCCCTCGACGGCGATCGGCTGATCGCGCGCGGCTACACGCTGACCGTCGAAGACCGCATCGGCAGCCACTACATCATCACCAATCCTCGCAAGATCGACCTCGCCGACTGGGACGTGGTGCTGCTCCGCCAGGATCCCCCCTTCGACATGGGCTACATCACCACAACCCACCTGCTCGAACGCGTCCACCCCAAAACGCTCGTCGTCAACGATCCCGCGAGCGTCCGCAACGCACCCGAGAAAGTGTGGGTGCTCGACTTCCTCGACCTCATGCCGCCGACCATGGTCACCCGCAATCCCGACGACGTCATCGAATTCCGCGCCCACTACAAAGACATCATCATCAAGCCGCTCTACGGCAACGGCGGCGCCTCTGTCTTCCGCGTGCGCGAGGACGACAGCAATTTGAATGCGCTCATCGAGATGTTCCACCTCGTCAGCCGCGAACCGTTCATGGTCCAGCAGTATCGCCCCGAGGTACGCGAAGGTGACAAGCGCATCATCCTCGTCGACGGCGAACCGGCCGGTGCCATCAACCGCGTCCCGGCCGCAGGCGAAACCCGCTCGAACATGCACGTCGGCGGCACGCCGATGCCGACCGAATTGACCGCCCGCGACAAGGAAATCTGCGCCCGCCTCGGACCCGAACTGAAACGCCGCGGCCTCATCTTCACCGGCATCGACGTCATCGGCCCCTACCTCACCGAGATCAACGTCACCTCCCCCACCGGCATCCGCCAAGTCAAAGCCTTCGGCGGCGAAGACATCGCCTCCCTCATCTGGGACGCCATCGAGCGGCGGAAGCAAGTGAAGTAACAATGCAAAACGTCCGCAGTTGACCGATTTGCGGAAGGTCCGCCGAAAGGCCAGTTTGTGGCGGTCAGCCTCAACATCACCGAGAGCAGCATCACATGCTCAAACTCTACTACGCCGCGCACACGTGTTCGCTCGCCTCCCACATCGCGCTTTTGGACGCCGGTGCCCACTACGAGTTACACCGGATCGAATTCACTAAGACCCAGCAGCAGTCGGTTGACTTTATCAAGATCAACCCGAAGGCGCGCGTACCTGCGATGGTCACGCCCAGAGGCACGCTCACAGAAACGCCCGCGATCCTGGTGTTTATTGCGCAGAGTTTTCCAAATGCACAATTGGCACCGTTCGATGACCCCTTTGCCTTCGCAGAATTGCAATCGTTCAACAGTTATTTGTGCTCCACACTTCACGTCGCTCACGCGCATCGCATGCGCGGCCACCGTTGGGCCGACGACCCAGCTTCTTTCGCGGATATGCAGCGCAAGGTGCCAGTTTCTGTAGGCGCGTGCTTTGATCTGATAGAACGCAGCTTTCTTAGAGGTCCATGGGTGATGGGTGACGCCTATTCGATCGCCGATCCCTATCTTTTCACTCTCGCACAGTGGCTTGAGGCAGACGGCGTCGACCCGAAACGCATCCCACGCGTCGTCGAGCATCGCTCACGGATGTCAGAGCGGCCCAATGTTGCAAAGGCGATCGCAGAGGAATTGGCGGACTAATCGGGGCTCCTTCTGCAGTCGGTCCAAAGCAGACGCTCTCCGTCGCATCCAAACGCTGCTACGCGCATTTTCAATCTCGCGACCACATCCGATATGCGCCCGAATTTACACTAACCCGCGATTTCCGGTTCGGCCCGGCGTCCAGTCCCTCATTGTGCGTTGTTTATTCGCCGCAACCGTGAAAGTCTTGCACCAACGCAGCTTCAAGCTGCCGGCGACATCGAGGGCTGCCCCCTGTTCGGTGCGCAAATAAGGAGAGGGAATGTCATGCTGCAGAATTCACGACTGAAATTCGCGGTTGCCAGCGCGCTGAGTGCAGGTTTGGTAGTCTCCAGCTTCGGCATTGCAGACGCAGCCCCCAAGAAGGGCGGCCCCAAGGTCATCGTGGTGCAGAAGCGCGGCAATAACAACGCACGCAACATCGGCCTCGGCGTCGCTGCCGTCGTTGTCGGCGGTGTCATCGCCAGCGAGGCGGCACGTGCCAACGGCTATAGCTATCGTGGAGGCTTGAGCTGCCGCCAACTCGAACGCCGCTGCGATGACGGCTCCAATTGGGCCTGCCGCCAGCTCGAAGTGCGCGAAGAGTGCT
>JANLYD010000245.1:0-10278 GCA_031365465.1 Hyphomicrobiaceae bacterium | reverse complement strand
GCCCAAGGCCACCGCCACCAACGGCTATATCGCCGTGCTGTCGTCACTCGGATCTGCCATCGATGCCCGCAAGTCGCTCGACGACCAGCAGAGCCGCTTTGCCGACGTCCTCGCCGGCAAACCAACCGACGTCACCGAGTTCGCCAATCCACGCGACGGCAAAACCTACTATCGTGCCATCGTCGGCCCGCCGGGATCGCGTGAGGCCGCAGCCAGCGTTTGTGCTCAGTTGAAAGCCGCCGGCCACAAGGATTGCTTCGCCGCCGCCTATTGACGTCGGCGTGCACAGATCGTGATCGAACACAAAGGCTCCGGGCAATGACCCTTGCGGCGTTCATTACCGGGATGTCCGGCCTCGAACTTACCGCGGCAGAAGCCTCGTTCCTGCGTGCCAGCCGCCCCGCCGGGCTGATCCTGTTCGCCCGCAACGTCGACACGCCCGATCAACTGCGCCGCCTCGTGGCTGATGCGCAAGCGGCCATCGGCGCGACGGTGCTGATCCTCGTCGATCAGGAGGGTGGACGCGTCCAGCGCCTGCGTCCGCCCCATTGGCGCACATTGCCGAGCGGCGCGCAGTATGCCGCCCGCGCCTCGCTCGACCTCGCCGCTGCCGTTGTCGACGCCCGATCCGTGGCACGCCTCATCGCACACGATCTCCGCGCCGTCGGCATCACCTGCAACTGCACCCCCGTACTCGACGTACCCGTCGCCGGTGCGCACGACGTGATCGGCAGCCGCGCACTCGGGCCGACGCCGAACATCATCACCGCGCTCGGCCGCGCGATCGCTGCGGGCCACATCGCCGGTGGCGTGCTGCCGGTCATGAAGCATATTCCTGGCCACGGGCGCGCGCTGGTCGACACGCATCACGCGCTTCCCACCGTTGCGACGCCGGAGGCCGAACTAGCGGCCACCGACTTCGCGCCGTTCAAGGCGCTGGCCGATCTGCCAGCCGCCATGACCGCGCACGTGGTATTCTCGGCCATCGATCCGGCCGCGACCGCCTCCACTTCACGCCTCGTGACCGACCGTATCATTCGCGGCGCGATCGGCTTCGACGGCCTGTTGATGAGCGACGATCTGTCGATGCACGCGCTCGCCGGATCAGCCGGCGACAGGGCAGCGGCCGTGCTGGCTGCCGGCACCGATCTGGCCCTCCATTGCAACGGCATCCTGGCCGAGATGGAGCAGGTCGCATCGGCCTCCCCGCCGCTTGCCGGCGCCTCCGCTGCCCGCTACGCGCGAGCCCTGGCGGTCACCGCCACTCAAACCCCGTTCAGCATCGCGGAGGCTGAAACTTGCCTGCAACGCGTCTTGGGCGTATCCGCAGTCAGCTGAAACCAAAAGGGTTTCAAAAGGGCTGGCCCTTTTGTGGGAGTATGAGGGCAACGCCCTCGTTCTTGATTGCATGCCGCCAACCGACGCCACCGACACCAGTGCCTGGTCCGAACCGGCCCGCATCGACGTGCGCCCCGAACAGGCGCTGAGCGTCCACGTCGAAGGCTTCGAGGGCCCCCTCGATCTGCTGCTGGCGTTGGCGCGTACACACAAGCTCGATCTCGCGAAAATATCGGTCTTGGCGCTCGCCGACCAATATCTGGCGTTCATCGCCGACGCCAAGACGCTGCGCATCGAACTGGCCGGCGACTATCTGGTGATGGCGGCCTGGCTGGCGTTTCTGAAATCGCGCATGCTGCTGCCGAAGGAAGCCGATAACGATCCTCTGCCGAGTGGCGACGAATTGGCCGCCCAATTCGCGTTCCGGCTGAAGCGGCTCGACGCCATGCGGCAGGCGGCAGCGCAACTGATGACGCGCAAGCGATTGGGGTTCGACGTGTTTCCACGCGGCATGCCCGACGGGGTACGCACCATCCGCGACCGGCACTACACAGCCGAACTCTACGATCTCCTGCGCGCCTACTCAGATCGCCGCCAGCGCAGCACGATCAAGCGCGTGCACGTCGTCAAGAAACGCACGATGTGGTCGATCAAGGATGCGCGTTTACATCTCGAGCGACTGATTGGCCGCAGCGCGGGCGACTGGGTACAACTCGACCTGTTTCTCGAACAGTATCTGCCGTCGCCTGAACTCGCCCGCACGACGCTCGCCGCAAGTTTCGGCGCGACACTCGAGATGGCACGCGACGGCCTGGTCGATTTGCAACAGGCCCACCCCTTCGCGCCGATCTATATGCGGCGCCGCGCACGTGTGCAGCCTGACGAGCCGACGGGAGAGACAAGTTGAAACGCGCCGGCAAGGGCCCTGCGGCCACGCCCCCCCTCCCGCAGGATGCGTCCAGCGATACGTCGAACGTCACGCACCTGTCGGCAGCCCAGCATCCCCACGCGGCCGAGCGGCGCGACAAGCTCCGCATCGTCGAGGCCTTGCTGTTTGCTGCGGCCGAACCGCTGGACGAGGCGACGCTGACGCGTTACGCGGCCACCGACGGCATCGCCGGCTTGCTCGAAGAACTACGATCGCTTTACGCGAGCCGTGGGATCAATCTGGTCCGGGTCGCCGGCAAGTGGGCGTTCCGCACCGCTGAAGATCTGTCGTATCTGCTCGAGCGCCACGCGCGCGAAGAACGCAAGCTGTCTAAAGCGGCGATGGAAACGCTGGCCATCATTGCCTACCATCAGCCGGTCACACGCGCGGAAATCGAAGAGATCCGCGGCGTCGCGACCTCCACCGGTACGCTGGACGTCCTGATGGAAGCCGGGTGGGTGCGCATGCGCGGCCGTCGGCGTACACCCGGTCGCCCGATCACTTACGGCACCACGCCGGCCTTTCTCGAACACTTCAGCCTCGATCAGATCCGCGATCTGCCCGGCTTGGCCGAACTGAAAGGCGCGGGGTTGCTCGACAGCGCGCTGCCCCCTGACTTCCTGGTGCCGCAACCGACCGATGTCGCGGCCCTCATGCCTGATGAACTGCCGCTCGATGCAATCGAAGACCCCGAGCTGGATCTCGATGCCGACGATACGGCAGATGCCGAGTTCACCGAAGCCGACGCGCACGAGCCGAAGCCCGAGAAGCCATGAGCCGCCACTGTAGGGTGCAATAGCGCAGCGTATTGCACCACCCGAGCTCTAGGGTCCGATTTTACTGGAATCACGGAACGATCCTGGCTCAGAGTTTTGTCGTGGCGTCTTATTGGACAACCGCTTCACACTTTATCCGGACGCACTCTGAACGGTGCAATACGCTGCGAACGGTGCAATACGCTGCGCTATTGCACCCTACAAAGATACGTAGCGCGCCGCCCACCTCAGCCGATCTGCGGCAGTGGCCGCGCCATGTCGGTGCCACCCATCGCTTGTTCCAGCGCCAGCGCCACTTCCAGCACCTGCATGTCGCTGCCCTTCGGACCGATAATCTGCAGGCCGAACGGCATGCCCTTGTGATCGAGCCCGCACGGCACGACGGCCGAGCAGCACAGCGCCATCGTCGGCGCGTAGGCGATGGCCAGCCATGTCATGTACGTCGGCAGTTTCCGGCCGTTGATCTCGTCCACGAACAGTTGCGTGTGCGGAAATGGCGACACCGACGCCGCCGGGCAAATCACCACGTCCACGTCGTCGAAATAGCTGACCACGCGCTTGTAAAGCGCATGCTGGGCGACGAACCCGCGACCGATTTCCTCGACGGTCAACTTCAAGCCGCGTTCCGTATTGTCGATGACGTTGCGATCGAGCAGCTTCTTGTGTCTGGCCAGCTTTTCTTGATGCGCCGTCACGAACGACAATCCCCGATGCACCTCGAAAATCTCATGGACACCAGAGAAATCCGGCCCGTCGTCGCGCGGCGCCGCGAAGTAAGCCGACAATGCTTTGACCCGCGCCGAAAACACTTTGGCGATGTCCTTGTCGATGGCGCAGACGCCCAGATCGACCGAGAACGCGGCCCGCACCGAACCCAGATCGGCCGGCTCCAGCGCCTCCGGGAAATCCAACGCATCCGTCGACGAGAACGGGTCGGCCGGATCGACGTCGAGCATGGCCTTGAGCAGCAGATACGCATCTTCCACCGTGCGCCCCATCGGTCCGTTGACGCCCCACGGAATGAGCCCTGCCGCGCGATCGGGGCTCGGCACGATGCCGGGCGAAGGCCTGAACCCGACCACGCCGCAGAAAGCGGCCGGCGTGCGCAGGGAGCCGCCGTAATCCGAGCCGGTAGCAATCGGCATCTGGCCGAGTGCCAGCGCAGCAGCCGCACCGCCCGACGAGCCGGCAGGCGTCAGCTTGGCATCGAACGGATTGGTCGTCGCACCGAAGAGCCGGTTGCGCGTATTGGCACCGGCTCCGAACTCAGGGACGTTGGTTTTGCAGAAGATGTTGGCACCAGCCGCCCGCACGCGCGCGACCATCTCGTCGTCGGCGTCTGGCACGTGATCCTTGAAGATCAGCGAACCCCACGTAGAGCGCATGCCGGCGACCGGATTCAGGTCCTTGATACCCGTCGGCAACCCATGCAGCAGCCCCAGCGCGTCACCGCGCATCACCTGCTTCTCGGCAACTTTCGCCTGCTTTTTCCCCAGCGCTTCATCGATGACCACGACGGCGTTGGACACCTCGTTGGTGGCTGCGATTCGCTTCAGGCAACTGGTCATCAGCTCGACCGGCGACAGCTTTTTGGCGCCGATCAATCGCCGCGCTGCCACAGCATTCAAATCGCAAGGCTCTGTCATGATTTCATTCCCCCGAGAGTGCGCGCTTCACAAGTGCGCGCCAACAACAGATCGCCAGCCAACAGATTATGCGCTAACGGTTTAAGTACAGAGAACGCAATCGATGAGTACGCTTACGTACGTAGTTTAGACTTCTTCTAACGAGCGAGTAATTATATTCATCATGACATATACGTCTGGCGTGCGCTTAAGCATCTTGCCAACGCAATGAGTTCGAATCATTGCGCCTGCGAGATGCGAATGCACTTGTCCTAGCCGGGAGAGGGTGCATTGACAATTTCTTCGCCGACAAACCGAATCCTTGCTCGGCTGCCGATCGCCGATCGCGAAGCGCTGCAGCCCTTTCTGGAGCCGGTGACGCTGGTGCTGCGGCAGCGGCTGGAGGTTCCCAACAAGCCCATCGACCACATCTACTTCGTCGACTCCGGCATCGTATCGGTGGTTGCGACCGGCTCTCAGCGCCAACAGATCGAAGTCGGCGTCATCGGCTTCGAAGGCTATGCTGGCCAGGCCTATATTCTCGGAGCCGGCCGCTCGCCGCTCGACATCTACGTCCAGGTTCCCGGCAGCGCACGCCGCATCTCCATCCCGCACTTGGCCGCACTCGTCAAAAGCTACCCCAACATCAATGACCTCCTGTTGCGCAGTTCTTACGTGTTCTCGATCCAGGTCGCCTACACGGCCCTTGCCAACGGTCACGCGGCCCTCAGTCAGCGGCTCGCGCGCTGGCTGCTGATGGCACAGGATCGTTTGCCGTCCGCAGAAATTACGCTCACGCACGAATTCATCGCCATGATGCTGGGTGTGCGCCGCCCCGGCGTGACCGTGGCGCTGGCTGAATTGCAAGCGCAGGGATTGGTCACCCTACGGCGCGGTGCCGTTGTCATTCAAGACCGCGAGGGCCTCACGAAGCTGGCAGATCGATACTACGGAGTTCCCGAGGCCGAACTGGAGCGGGTCCTCGGCTGAAGCAGCGCCCTCCCTGCCCAGCCCGCCATCGTACGTTATGCGACAGTGAATTCGATAGATAGTTGCATTGCAAAAGCATTTTATGGACAGTGCAGGCTCGCTTCAAAGATGTCGCCGAAAGGAGCATTCCATGCCAGAATCCAAGTCGGAAACTGTAGCATCTGGCGTGCCTCCTGCCAGCGCGCCCGCCACTTGGACCGCGGTCGAAGTATTCTCTGCCATTGCGCCCCACCGCGTCAGCACTCTGACGAACCCTTCCGAACAACTGAATCGCGAAACGCGCCGCGCGCACGTGATCGCCGTGATGGCCGGCATCGGTTGGAACAGGTGTGGCCGCTATCCACTGGGCGTCTGGATGAAGCTGAGGTAAGCGGCGCAAACCGAGGGCTCAGCTCCGCTTGTGTTCTTCCAGTCGCGGCATGATCTCGACGAAATTGCAGGGCCGGTGGCGATTGTCGAGTTGCCGCTTCAGAATGCCCGTCCACCCGTCTTTGCACGCGCCCGGCGAACCCGGCAGGCAAAAAATATACGTCCCCCGCGTCAATCCCCCACACGCCCGCGACTGGATCGTCGACGTCTCGATCTTCTGATACGAAATCAGATGAAAAACGGTAGAGAACCCGTCGATCTCTTTCTCGAACAGAGGCCGGAGCGCCTCGGGCGTCACATCCCGCCCGGTGAAGCCGGTTCCGCCCGTGGTGATCACCACGTCCACCTCCGGATCGTCGATCCACGCGCTGACCTTGGCTCTGATGGCCTCGATATCGTCGCGCACGATCGCACGGTCGGCGAGCACATGGCCATCACCTTGCAACAGCGTCGCCAGCGTCGTGCCGGACTTGTCGTCCTCGAGCGTTCGCGTATCGGACACCGTCAACACGGCAATGCGAACGGCAATGAATGGCCGGGTTTCGTCGATACGGGACATGGCGCGGGCCTGACTACGTGAAGGTTTGAACCGTCGGCCTCGATCTTACGCCAAGCCCGCGCACCGCGCAAAACAACCCAGCGTCCGCTCGCAAGACCGCTCGCGATTTGCGCCCAAATCCCCAGCCGTCATCGTCGCCTTGTGACCCAAACCTGACTCGGTGTGTGTTCACAACCTCACTGCTTGGAGAAGGGCGGAGATGCCTGCCACGATCATCACCGCGATGGTGACAGAGGCGCCTGCCTGACGCGCCAATGAAGGACCGAGCGAACGGGTGAGGCCATATGCAGATAGTACCCTCGCCGCAATCAATGATGCAGCCAAGCCGATTACAAGAGGCCGCGACGCACCAGAGATTTCACTCGCGCCGATAGCTAGCAAGGCCATCGGCACATGTTCCGAAAAATTGGCATGAGCGCGCACCGCCTGCGCCATATCCGGATTGCCGCCGTCGCCCCATTCGACCTTCAAGCGCACGCGCTGCACAATGACCCAAATCGCGAGGCAGGCCGCACCAACGGCCAGAATTGCAGTCGCCACAATCGAGATGACAGGAAAGATTGTCATGCTCATTTCTTCCCCTCACGGTTCGAGGCGAACGGCAGGAATGCCTGCTGCAGAATGAGATCCCAACCTGCTGCGTATCCCTGGCGCTCAACCGACGCTCCAGCAGCTTCCAGCTTTTCCCAGCCGCGATGCTCAAGACGAACCTGCGTCCGGTCCGCTGAAAGAGATTCAAAGGTGATCTCCACCACAGTGCTGACGGGGCGGCCCAAATGCCAGTCCATCAAAATCCGACGATTGCGTTCGATTGCCGTCACGCTTCCCCACGCGAGTTTTCTGCCGTCACTCGTCACCTCGTAAATCGAGCCGCCTGCTTTTGCTTCCAGCACCACCCGCTGCGGTGCTGAGCCGCGAGTGCGGGAGAAGCGGGCCCGTGGCCACCAGTCGCCAAAGTTGGACACGAACATTTCAAAGACCAGTTCGCATGGCGCGCCGATCTCTATCGTTTTCACGATCGGTGAGGTTTCATCGCTTGGGTTTGGCATGTTCGGCCTCGCTGACTGTTTTGAGGTTTTGCAATGCGTCGTCCCAAAGCGTGTCAAGCCAGGACCGCAATTCGATGAGCCCAACTTTGTCGATACGATAGATCCGCCGAGTTCCGGCACGCTGTTCGCTGACCAATCGAGCACGTTTAAGTTGGGCCAAGTGCTGGGATACAGCGGGCCGCGATATCGGCATGAGTGCTGCGATATCGCCGACAGACTTTGCGCCTGCTGCCAGATGGTTCAGGACTTGTCGCCGTGTCGGATCGGCGAGTGCCGTGAAGATTTCTTCGTAAGCCATGCCTTACGTTAGCTTTGACTTACCGAGATGTCAATCTGTCTATGAAAATTCGACTGCTTGGGGCCACAACAGACCTGTTCGTGATGCATCCTTTGAAACACGATATTGAAGTTCAACGGAAGCGCTAAGCTTACCCAGCTGCATCCGACAGCAATATCAGCCTCTACGTAGCAATCCAGCTCCACAGCTCCTCGAACTCACTTACGCAGCCCGGCGCAATCTTTCCGGACGCCATTCAAGCGGCGCGCGCGCCACCACGCCCAGCGTCGGCTCCATCTTGGCTTCCGACAGCCGGGTCGGATCGATGCTCCACTTGGCCGCCAATTCCATCAGGTGATCTTCGGTCGGATACAGCATGATTTCGCCACCCGCATCGCCCCGGCGGCCACGCACGCCACGGAACTCGAACAGCTTGAGCCCCATCGCCTTTTCTTCCTTGGTCGGCCGGCCCTTGTTCCAGATGACACCTTCGTCGCCGATGGCGAACGCGCGCACGATGCGGCCTTCGATCATCCGCGCCCAGGCAAAATAATCCAGCGACGGCATCGACGAAAAATACTGCACTTCCACGAAACTGTCGCCGAGGTGAATGAGCAGCGGCGTGCACTTGTCGATGAAGCGGCGGCTCACGGGCGCGGGTAATGGCAACCCGGCCACGAACGTCCATCCGTTCACCGGCGGGCTCACGAACACGTGCGCCTCGCCGAGGTCGCGGTCATAGACGCAGCCGAGGCCGGTGGCCCAGTTTGCCGCCTGCGGTGATGCGAGTTGCAGCGCGTCGAGTACAGCCTGGGTGTCGCGGCTGCGAATGGCCAGCCACGTCATTCGGTAGCCAAAGCCGGTGGGCCGGTCCGGCTCGACGCCGAACACGACCCGGCCTTCCGCCATGCGCGGCGCAATATGCACGGCCGCGATGAGAACGGTTCCGAGCGTCAGGAGGATGACCACAAACAACACGGCTGAGATCCCACGATGGTACCTTGGAACAGGGTACAGCGAATCGAACCCCATCACTTTGCCTGACCGGCCCGTGGCGGCAACAGGTCCGGCACACCGGAGATGCACACTTCACAGATAAGTTGCATCTCGCTACATGTGCGCCGGTCACGTCGCGACGACCGGGCGGCACAAAACGAACGAGGAACGGGTATGGCGACTTCACGGCGCGAGGCTGGCAGCCTTGCCACGGTTATCGGCGGTTCTGGCTTCGTCGGTCGCTACACGGTGCGTGCGCTGGCGCGCGACAGTTGGCGCGTGCGCGCTGGCGTCCGCCGTCCCGATCTCGCCGGCTTCCTGCAGCCGATGGGTGCCGTCGGCCAGATCCACGCCGTGCAGGCCAACGTGCGCTACCCCGCGTCGCTCGTAGCCTCCATGGAAGGCGCCGACGTCGTGATCAACCTGGTCGGCCTCCTCTACAAGAGCGGCGCACAGACCTTCGACAAAGTTCACGTCGACGGCGCGCGAGCAATCGCCCGTGCGGCCCGCGCGGCCGGCGTCAAACGGTTGATCCACATTTCAGCCATCGGCGCCGATCGCAATTCAAAAGGTCAATACGGTCGTACGAAAGCTGCTGGCGAAGCGGCTGTCCTGGGCGACTTTCCGGACGCCATCATCCTGCGGCCGTCGATCGTGTTCGGCCCCGAGGATCAGTTCTTCAACCGCTTCGCAAATCTTGCTCGCATGGCGCCTGTCATGCCCCTGGTCGGCGGCAAAACGCGCTTCCAGCCGGTCTACGTCGGCGATCTCGCCGCAGCCATTCTGTCGGCTGCCAACGGCAACGCCAAGCCCGCCACCGTCTACGAAATCGGCGGCCCGGAAACCGACACGTTCCGTGGGCTGCTGGAAAAGACGCAAGGTTGGGCCGGCCGTGACAAGCCTTATTTCCCGATGCCGTTCTGGCTCGCCAAGGTCGCGGCGTTCGGCTCTGTCCTGCTTCCCAATCATTTGAGGCCGTTGACGGTCGATCAGGTGCGGATGCTGCAAGGCGACAACGTCGTCAGCGCCGCGGCGACAGCCGAAGGCCGCACGCTCGCGGGCCTGGGGATCACCTCCCCGCAAACCATGGCGAGCGTCGTGCCGGCCTATCTCGAGCGCTATCAGCCCAAAGGCCAATACGCTCACTATCGCGGATGACCCGTAGTCTTGGGGCCACTCCGGCAGTATGAAAGTCTCTCGCGTCGAGCGATGGATCGCGTTAGCATCACTCGATGCTGATCGAGGAGGCGCGTCATGGCCATGTATCACGACGGCAACCGCGACCTGCAGGATCGCTTCGGCGCCCGAAACATCGCCGACCGGCTCGTCGAGCGATTGTGGCGCGAGCGCTTCACCGATGGCGACATCGCG
>JANLYD010000240.1:0-10937 GCA_031365465.1 Hyphomicrobiaceae bacterium | reverse complement strand
ATCATCCGCAACGAAAAGCGTATGCTGCAGGAATCCGTTGACGCGCTGTTCGACAACGGCCGTCGCGGCCGTGTCATCACAGGCGCCAACAAGCGTCCGCTGAAGTCGCTCGCCGACATGCTGAAGGGCAAGCAGGGCCGCTTCCGGCAGAACTTGCTCGGCAAGCGCGTCGACTATTCCGGCCGCTCGGTGATCGTGGTCGGCCCCGAACTCAAGCTGCATCAGTGCGGCTTGCCAAAGAAGATGGCGCTCGAACTGTTCAAGCCGTTCATTTATGCGCGCTTGCAGTTGCTTGGCCAGGCCGCCACCGTCAAGCAGGCCAAGAAGCTGGTCGAGAAGGAGAAGGGCGAAGTCTGGGACGTTCTGGATGAAGTCATCCGCGAACATCCCGTCATGCTCAATCGCGCACCGACGTTGCATCGCTTGGGCATCCAAGCGTTCGAGCCCGTGTTGATCGAGGGCAAGGCCATTCAGCTACATCCGCTCGTCTGTTCGGCTTTCAATGCCGACTTCGACGGCGATCAGATGGCCGTGCATATTCCGCTGTCGCTCGAAGCGCAGTTGGAAGCGCGCGTCTTGATGATGTCGACCAACAACATCCTGCATCCCGCGAGCGGCCAGCCCGTCATCGTGCCGTCGCAGGATATCGTGCTCGGCCTCTACTATTTGTCGATCCAGCGCGACAAGGAACCCGGCGAAGGCATGCTGTTCGGCTCCATCGCCGAAGTTGAGCAGGCGTTGGCTGGTGGCCACGTCAGCCTGCACGCCAAGGTCAAGGGCCGCTTTACCCATATCGACGAGAACGGCAAGGACGTCACCGAAGTCCATGAGACGACACCGGGCCGCATGTTCCTCGGCCAGAACCTGCCAAAGGTGCCGGGCGTCAAATTCGCGCTCGTCAACCAACTGCTGACCAAGAAAAACATCTCCGGCCTGATCGACGCCGTCTATCGCGGCTGCGGTCAGAAGGAGACGGTGATTTTCTGCGATCGTATGATGGCGCTCGGCTTCTATCACGCGTTCAAGGCCGGCATCTCGTTCGGTAAGGACGATATGCTCATCCCCGACAGCAAGCCCAAGCTGATTGCTGAAACCAACGAGTTCGTTCGCGAATTCGAACAGCAGTACAACGACGGTCTGATTACCCAGCTCGAGAAGTACAACAAGGTCGTGGACGCCTGGTCGCGCTGCACCGATCGCATCGCCAAAGACATGATGGATCGCATATCAGCGACCGTCATCGACAAGGCGACCGGCCGCACCAAGCCGATCAACTCGGTGTACATGATGGCGCATTCCGGCGCGCGCGGCTCTGAAAAGCAGATGCGGCAGCTCGGCGCTATGCGCGGCCTCATGACCAAACCGTCGGGTGAGATCATCGAGACACCGATCCTGTCGAACTTCAAGGAAGGTTTGTCGGTTCTCGAGTACTTCAACTCCACTCACGGCGCTCGCAAGGGTCTCGCTGATACGGCGTTGAAAACGGCCAACTCCGGTTACCTGACACGCCGCCTCGTCGACGTCGCACAGGACTGCATTATCAACGAAGCCGATTGCGGCACCGATGCCGGCATCAACGTGCAAGCCGTCGTCGACGCCGGGACCGTGATCGTCAAGCTCGGCGATCGCGTGCTCGGCCGCACCACGCAGGAAGACGTGATCGACCCGGTGACCAAGAAGGTCATCATTCCCATTGGTCATCTGATCGAGGAAAAGGATTCCGTGCTGCTTGAAACAGCGCAAGTCCAGGAAGTGCGAATCCGCTCGGTGCTGACGTGCGAAGCGACCAATGGCGTGTGCGCCAAATGCTACGGGCGCGATCTTGCCCGCGGCACACCCGTCAACATGGGTGAAGCGGTGGGCGTCATCGCCGCGCAATCCATCGGTGAGCCCGGCACGCAGTTGACCATGCGTACGTTCCACATCGGCGGCATCGCCCAGCACGTCGACCAGTCGTTCATCGAAAGCAACTTCAACGGCGCGATCAAGATCCGCAATCGCAACATCTCCAAGAACAGCCAAGGCCACATGATCTCCATGGGCCGCAACATGGCTGTGGTGATCGTCGATCAGGCGGGCAAGGAACTTGCCGTCCAGAAGGTCGTGTACGGTGCACGCATGCACGTCGACGAAGGCGATACCGTCAAACGCGGTACGCGTCTGGCACAATGGGACCCATTCACCCGTCCCATCTTGTCGGAAACGGACGGCGTGGCCGACATGGAAGACTTCGTCGAAGGCCTCTCGATGAAAGAGGTGACCGACGAAGTGAAGGGCACCACCAGCCGTATCATCATGGACTGGCGCGCCAGTCCGCGCGGCTCCGATCTCAAGCCCGCGCTCGTCGTCAAGGACAGCAAGGGTGGCAAGATCATCAAAGTCGCCCGTGGCGTCGATGCCCGGTATCTGCTTTCGGTGGACGCAGTGCTGTCTGTCGAACCTGGCCAGAAGGTGAAGGCTGGCGACGTGCTTGCCCGTGTGCCGTTGGCGTCGGCAAAAACCGGTGACATCACCGGCGGTCTGCCGCGCGTCGCTGAACTCTTCGAAGCGCGGCGTCCGAAAGATCACGCGATCATCGCGGAAATCTCAGGCACCGTCGAGTTCGGCAAGGACTACAAGAACAAGCAGCGCATCACCATCAAGCCTGATGATGAGACGCACGCTCCGATCGAGTATCTCATTCCGCGCGGCAAAGGTTTGGCCGTGCAGCATGGCGATCGCATCGAGAAGGGCGACTTCGTGCTCGACGGACATCCAGCACCGCACGACATCCTTGCGATCAAGGGTGTCGAAGAGTTGGCCAACTATCTGATCAACGAAATCCAGGATGTCTATCGTCTGCAAGGCGTGACCATCAACGACAAGCACATCGAAGTGATTGTCCGCCAGATGCTGCAGAAGATGGAGGTCGAGGATATCGGCGACACGGATTACCTGAAGGGCGAGCACATCGATCGCCTCGAGTTCGCCGAACACAACGCCGCTATCGAAAAGAGCGGCAAGCGCCCGGCGACCGGTAAGCCGGTTCTGCTTGGTATTACGAAGGCGTCGCTACAAACCAAGTCGTTCATCTCGGCGGCTTCGTTCCAGGAAACGACGCGCGTCCTCACCGACGCCGCCGTCAATGGCAAGTCTGACATGCTGGAAGGCTTGAAGGAGAACGTCATCGTCGGTCGTTTGATCCCGGCCGGCACCGGCGGCATGCTGCGCCGCTTGCGTAAGATCGCCGCTCACCGCGACGAACTGATCGCCAAGGAGAAGTCGAAGTCGGATGCCGAGCGGGTGCTCAATCCGCCGGCTGAAGGCGAAGCGGCACCCGTCCGTCGTCGCCGTCGCTCCGACGCTGCCGAAGAAGCCGCCGAGTAATCGGTTGGCCGATATCTGATCTTGAGCCAGCGACGGCAACGTCGCTGGCTTTTTGCGCTTAACTGCTCCGTTGCCTTGCACGCGGCGAGGTGAGAGTTTACTGCCGCCAGGACACACGTTTGTCGGCCATACTGAGTCCCTTCAGCGAGCCCGCCATGACCATTCCCAACGAATACCCCTCGCTCAATTTCCATCTCGGCGAAACGGCGGATCAGTTGCGCCAAAGCGTGCGATCCTTCACAGCCAGCGAGATCGCGCCCATCGCCGCCGAGATCGATCGCTCCAATGAATTTCCCCGCCACCTTTGGCCGAAGATGGGCGCGCTGGGGCTGCACGGCATCACCGCCGAAGAAGACTACGGCGGTTCAGGTCTCGGCTATCTCGAACATTGCATCGCCATGGAGGAAGTCAGCCGGGGCTCCGCCTCGGTCGGCTTGAGCTACGGCGCGCACTCCAACCTGTGCGTCAATCAGATCAGCCGTAACGGTAGCAAGGCCCAAAAAGCCAAATACCTGCCGAAGCTGATTTCCGGCGAACACTTGGGCGCGCTCGCCATGAGCGAGCCTGGGGCTGGCTCCGATGTCGTCTCGATGCGTCTGCGCGCCGACAAGAAAGGCGACCGATACGTTCTCAACGGCACCAAGTTCTGGATCACCAACGGGCCGGGCGCTGACACCATGGTCATCTACGGCAAAACCGATCCCGATGCCGGCGCGCGTGGCATGACCGCATTCCTGGTCGAGAAAACGTTCAAAGGCTTCAAGGTCGCCCAGAAGCTCGACAAGTTGGGCATGCGCGGTTCCGACACCGGCGAACTCGTATTCGAGGATTGCGAGGTCCCCGAGGAAAACGTGCTGGGCCAAGTCGGCAAAGGCGTCAATGTGCTGATGAGTGGTCTCGACTACGAGCGCGCGGTGCTGGCAGCCGGTCCCATAGGCATCATGCAGGCCTGCCTCGATCTCGTCGTGCCATACATCCACGAGCGCAAACAGTTCGGCCAGCCCATCGGCACCTTCCAAATGATCCAGGGCAAAGTCGCCGACATGTACACAGAGCTGAACGCTACCCGCGCCTACGTCTACGCCGTCGCCAAAGCCTGTGACCGGGGCGAGACCACCCGCAAAGATGCGGCCGGCGCCATTTTGTATGCGGCCGAACGCGCCACCAAACACGCCCTCGACGCTATCCAAATACTTGGCGGCAACGGCTACATCAACGATTACGCTACTGGCAGATTGCTCAGGGATGCCAAACTTTATGAAATTGGCGCAGGAACCAGCGAAATCAGAAGAATGTTGATTGGACGAGAATTGTTTGAAGAGACAAAATAGCTGAATCGTGCCAAATTTTTAAGATTAGACATTTTTTAGATGATTGACGTGTGGTGGGGAGTAGGGCAGACTGGGGGAGATGAGGATGGAGGACGGGATTATGACAAAGCGCGCGGTTGGCTTTGACGAACAGCAGCAGGCGCCTTTGACTGGCGCACCGTTTGCGGAGTTGCCGGCGACGGAGTCAGCAGCCGACAACGACGGCGGACGGCTCAAGGTCGGACCCGGAGGCCGCGTCGTCATTCCCGCCGACATCCGTCAGGCGCTTGGCATTGCCGAGGGCGACACTTTGCTGGCAACGCTCGTCGGTGGCGAGTTGCGACTGTTGTCGAGCCAGAGCGCTCTGCAAAGGGCCCGCGCTCTTGTCCGCCAATCCATTCCGGCGGGCGTTAGCTTGGTCGACGATCTGTTTGCTGAACGTCGACGTGAGGTCGAGCGCGATCGGCAGCGCGGGCGGTAAAATGCGAGCTCGCCCGCCGGTCAAGACTCGGTACGTACTGGACTCTTCCGCGATGCTGGCGGTGCTTCAGCTGGAGCCCGGCGGCGACATCGTCGCCGATGCTATCGAAAATGCGGTGATGTCGGCGGTCAATCTCTCGGAAGTTATCGCCGCGCTCAGCCGCAAGGGCATGGCGGTGTCGGAAGCCGTCCGCGTCATGCGCATTTTTCAGCTTCGCGTCGAACCTTTCGACGAAACCGCCGCCTATGCCACAGCCGCTTTGCTGAATCCGACCCGGCCCTATGGCCTCTCACTCGGCGACCGGGCCTGCTTGGTGCTCGGCCAGCGGCTGAACTTTCCCATCATGACCGCCGACAAGGCATGGGCGAACCTCGATCTCGGCATCGAGCTGAAAATGATCCGTTGAACCCGTCCCGTAAGTGTCGTTGCATCCGTGAGAGGTCTCGCTTGGCCATTTATGACACCATCGTTGTAGGTCTCGGCGGCATCGGGTCGGCGACAGCTTATCAACTGAGCAAGCGCGGCCAGCGCGTCCTCGGTCTCGAGCGATTCGATATCGGACACGGCCAAGGGTCCAGCCACGGCGAGACGCGCATCATCCGCCTGGCCTACTTCGAAGGCACCACCTACGTTCCGATCGTCAGCCGCGCCTACCGTTTGTGGCAGGAGCTGGGGCAGCTCATCGGCACGCCCTTGCTACATCGCACCGGCTCCCTTGAGATGTCCGAGCCCGGCTACGATTTCGTCGATCGCTCGCGCGCCTCCTGTCTCGATCACGATCTGCCGCACGAGATACTGGATGCAGCCGAAGTGATGCGGCGATTTCCGGCTTTCAGGCTTCGCCCCGGCACGCGCGCAATTTTGCAACCCGACGGCGGCTACGTGCTGTGCGAGGAGGCCATCGACGCTCACGTCCGTCTTGCCCGCTCACACGGCGCACAGCTCCAAACCCGCGAAGCTGTGCTGGATTTTCGGCCCACTGGACACGGCGGCATCGAGGTGCGCACCGATCGAGGCCGCTACACCGCCGGCAATCTCGTACTGACGGCAGGCCCATGGATGCGCCAGCTGGTCCCCGCGTTGCACGAAGTTCTCGCCACCTTCAAGCAGACGATCGCTTGGTTTCCGCCGTCGCAAGCGGCGGATTTTTTGCCATCGGCGATGCCGGTATTCATCCACTTCAGCGACGACGGTGAGTTCTACGGCATGCCCATGCACAGCGCGCGCGGTGTGAAGGTCGGAGGCCCACATTTTGCCCGCGAACCCATCGATCCCGACAACGCCGATCGCACGCCGTCGCCGCCGCAACTGGCAGCCTTGCAGGATTTCATGGAGCGACATCTGCCGGCGGCCGCTGGCCCTGCCCGGCAGCCGACTGGCTGCATTTATACCAAAACGCCCGACGAACATTTCATCATCGATCGGCTGCCGGGCATGGAGCAGGTGCACGTCGTTTCCGCATGTTCCGGCCATGGCTACAAGTTCGCGCCCGCCATCGGCGAGATGATCGCCGAGCGCGTCATCACCGGCACCACGCGCCACGCTGTCGAGCAATTCTCGCTGGCACGCTTTGGTGTTACGCCCGCGACGACGGCTGGCAGGGTGTAACGTCGTGTTCGCTTTTTTTACCCGGATTGCTTGGCTGCTGCTGCAGCCGTCGTCGCTGATGATCGGCGCTGTCGTCGTTGGCCTGCTGCTGGTGCGACGCGGACGCGCGAAGGCGGCGAGCCGCTGGTTGACCACAGCCATCATCGCGCTGCTCGTGTGTGGCGGCACGTCCCTCAGCGACATATTCGTTGCCCCGCTCGAAGACCGATTTCCGCGTCCGGATTTGAGCAACGCGCGGATCACCGGCTTGATCGTACTCGGCGGATCTGAGGATGCCACGGTCGCCGCCGCGCGGCAGGTGATTGCGGTCAACGATGCGGCTGAGCGTTTGATCGAAGCCGTGGCACTGGCGCTGCGGTTTCCGTCGGCGCGGCTGGTATTCACCGGCGGGGGTGGCGTGTTGAGTGACGCCAAGGAGCCGGAGGCCCAAGCAGCCAATCGGCTGTTTCAAGCGCTGGGCATTGCAGCCGGGCGCATCACCTTGGAGAGCCGCTCGACGACGACGTGGGAAAACGCTGTCCTGGTGGCGCCCTTGGTGGCGCAGAAGCCCGGCGACCGCTGGCTGCTCGTGACATCGGGTTGGCAGATGCCGCGCGCGATGGGCGCATTCCGCAAAGCAGGCGTGACGGTGGAAGCCTACCCGGTCGACTACCGCACGACGGGACGCCGCATGGAATTACGCTGGAACGGCAGCCTCACCGATGGCTTGCATCGCTTCGATTACATCGTTCGTGAATATCCGGCGTTGCTGCTCTACTGGCTGACCGGCCGTTCGTCCGCGCTCTTCCCCGGGCCCTGACTACGGTCGCTCGCTCACGCGTTCGCGATGTCGAGGGTCTTGCACTTCTTCTCCGCCAGCAGGTCGTTATAGGCTTTAAGGCGGGCCCGCGTCTGCTTGATTTCGTCGCTCACGTCGAGATTTGCGCCGGCCCCGATGAACGGCTTCGCGGTAGCTTGCATGGCGGTCGTCGCGGCACCCGGTTTCGGCCGGTTGGCGCTGTCCCGGAGCCGCGACATCATCACGTGCATCGAGCCGGTGATCTTCGAGCAGCTCAGTGCCCGTTCTTCCGTACTGACGGCGTACCGGTCACCCGCCACCATCGATCCGCCGTTGAACGGCTTCAGCATCGATGGCCCTTTCGCCGCCTGATCCGGCGCTGGCGTGTCGGGCGAATAGCCCGGAGTGACGGCCGCGCACCCGGCAAGCGAGACGATCAGCAGCAGCGGCAGGGCGATTCGCATGCGGATCTCTGGGGCCGGGACGGAAGGCACGATTGACGGCAGACTTGGACTGATCATGATGGCGTCAGCATGGCCAGCAAGGTCATCCCCGCCTATCTCCTTCGCCACCGGTCGACAAGAGGCTCCAATGTCCACATCCACACCTGCCGTCGATGCATTGCTGTTCGATGTGTTCGGCACCGTCGTCGACTGGCGCACCAGCATTATCGCCGAACTGACGGCATTCGGCCTCCAACGCGGACACACGGCGGATTGGGCCGCCTTCACCGACGCGTGGCGCGGCCTCTATCAACCGTCCATGGAGGCGGTCCGCAGCGGCAAGCGGCCGTGGACCATTCTGGATGTCCTGCATCGCGAGAGTCTCGATCAGCTCATTACGCAGTATGGGCTGACGGGGTTGAGCGAAGCCGACCGCGTGCATCTCGCCAATGTCTGGCATCGCCTCAAGCCCTGGCCCGATGTGGTTTCGGGCCTGACCCGCCTCAAAAGCAAATTCATCATCGGCACCTTGTCGAACGGCAACGTCGGCCTGCTGACGCGCATGGCGAAAAACGCCGGCCTGCCGTGGGACGTGGTGCTTGGGGCGGAAACGGCGCGTGCCTATAAGCCGGTGCCGGAAGCCTACCGGGCGGCTGCGCGATTGCTCAATGTCGAGCCATCGAAGGTGATGCTGGTCGCCGCCCATAACCGCGATCTGGAAGCTGCCGCCAATGAGGGTTTGCGTACCGCCTTCATTCCTCGGCCAACCGAATACGGACCCCATCAAAAAGTCGATTTCAAAGCCGACGGCCCCTGGGACTACGTGGCCGGCAGTTTCGGCCTGCTGGCCGATCAGCTCGGCTGTGCCTGAAACACGTCCGTCACATCCAGCACGCTCAGTCCCAACGCCATTTGCACTGGCTTGAACGAGCGTCGATGCAACTCCGTCACACCCAGTCGCTTGATCGCCGACTGGTGTTCCGGCGTGCCATAGCCTTTGTGGCGCTCGAACCCATAGCCCGGATGCGAATTCGCCAGCTCGATCATCAGCCGGTCGCGTGTGACTTTAGCGATGATCGACGCTGCCGCGATCGACAGGCACCGCGCATCACCTTTGACGATCGTGCGGGTCTTGCAGTTTACGGCCGGCGCTTTGTTGCCGTCGATCAACGCCAATCGCGGTTGGCGTTTGAGGTGACCGATGGCTTGGCTCATCGCCCACATTGTTGCTTGCAGGATGTTATCGCGGTCGATGCGTCCGACGTCGGCGATCCCGATGCCGATGTCGGCATGGGCGAAAATGCGCGGAAACAGCAGCGCGCGCGTCTCCGCGTCGAGCACTTTCGAATCTGCGATTCCCTCGGGAATGTAATCGGGATGCAGAACCACGGCCGCAGCCACCACCGGCCCCGCCCAGGGACCGCGCCCTGCCTCGTCGACACCTGCGATGGGGCCGCCCGCCAGCTGCAACTCGTTGGCTTCCAGTTCGAATGTCGCCTGCATCGCTTCGCCCCGGCGCCCCCAAGGCGTCGTGCGAACCATCGATGGATTCTGCGGGCAAAGTCAAAACCCGTCAGATGCTTTTGGCAAGCCTGTACTCGAGGTGTATCGAGAAACACACTATCGCTGTCAGATGATACGACTTGGCGAGCGGATGGCTTGGCGCAGGCAGCGCTCGTTCGCAACGAACTTTGCGTGCGTGTGCTCCCGCGCCAAGCCCCAGCCCGATCGCAGGACTATTCGATTTTCTCGATCACCACCGTTCCGCTTTTGCCGGTCGATGCCGTGTAGCCCGTGGAGAAGCCCGCTGTGAACTGCACCGGGTCCTGCACCTGGAAGGTGACCGACTGATCACCAGAAATTTGGATGGTCTTGGAGCCTGGCACGGCGGTAAATGTGCCAGCGCGGCCTGCCGTGTCTGAAACCGTTCCATTTGCCGTATCGAACGTGGCAACGATGGCTTGGCCTTCGGTATTGGTGAACTTAGCGGTGACTTTCATGCGCTCCCCCTGTGTGTGGTTGACTGTTTCCAGCGTCCAGCGCCGGTAAGGCAGATCGACCCATCCACGGGCAGGCCTGCCGCAGAAATGGTAGTCGCGTGCATGCGGCAAGTCGATGGAAAGCTGCGCCGACGGATGGCTTTCGTGGGCCCGTCACACCTTGCAGCGCACCATGAGCTTGGCCAGGAACGGCGTATCCTGCATCACCGGCATCAAGCCGACGCCGCTGAACAGCGCGTCGAGATCGTCGATGGCATAATGCCGGTAATAGGGTTCGTGAAAGCGCACCGGGAAGGCTTCGAGCAAGCCATCCCAGCCCGGCCTGTCACCCATTTGCAGACTGTCCATGAAGATGAGGCGACCGCCCGGTTTCAACACCCGCGCCATCTCGCCGGCAACCGTCCGCCGCACCTCGGGTGGCAATTCGTGAAACAGAAAAATGCTGGTCACGATGTCCTGGCTCGCGTCCGGCAGCGGGATCCGTTCCGCGTTGGCCTGTAGCCATGTCGCAGCTTTGAGGCCGTCGAAACTCCGTCGCGCCTCGTCGAGGTAGGCGCCCGATAAGTCGATGCCCGCCAAGCCCAGCCGCGGAAACGCCAGCCGCACTTGGCGGAGGAACCGTCCAGTGCCGCACGCGACGTCGAGCATCGTCAACTGCCGCTGATCGTGTCCGTGCACCGCATCGGCGACGGCGCCAAGCGCTCGCCGCCGCATGGCTCCGGCAGCGCCCATGAACAGCGTCTCGACCTGCACATCGTAGAGTCGCGCCGAGTGATCGGACAGATACCCACCGGTCTGAAAATGAAAATCTTGCGCATAATAATCCGGCAGCACCTGCCCGTCGGGCAGCACCACCGCGCGCGCGCTCTCGGTCTCTTCTGCTGCGCGCCGCCGTGCAGCCACCGGCACGTCAGCCAGCATGTCTCGCACGCGCTTGAGATAATGTGCCGG
>JANLYD010000166.1:0-36423 GCA_031365465.1 Hyphomicrobiaceae bacterium | reverse complement strand
CAACAGCGTCGCGATACGACGCAGCGCCAACTGATAACCCTGAGTTCCAAAGCCGGCCATCACAGCGTCGGCCCGATGCGAAACATAAGAGTGATGGCGGAACGCCTCTCGTTTGTGGACTTGCGAAATGTGCGTCTCGATCACAATGCCGTCGAAGGTGTTGAGTGCATCGAGAATGGCAATCGAAGTATGGGTGAAGGCGCCTGGATTTATCACGATCGCCGCAGCCGTTTCGCGGGCATCATGAACCCAATCGATGATCTCGTATTCCCGGTTGGATTGGTGGAATACCAATTTAAGATTCAATTCGTTTGCCAGCACGACGCAGTCACGCTCGACATCCGCCAGCGTCTCATGGCCATAAATGTGAGGTTGGCGCTTGCCCAGCAGATTGAGATTGGGTCCGTTCAGCACATAGACGATACGGCTCATGACAAAAAGTCCTTTTGGTTTGCTGCAGTATCAATGCTGCCGCAATATCTCACCAAGAAACTTCCGGGTGCGCTCGTGCTTGGGATTTTGAAAGAAGTCCGCCGGCGGCGCCTGCTCGACGATCTCGCCGGACGCCATGAAGATCACGCGATCGGCCACTTGCCGCGCAAAGCCCATCTCGTGCGTCACCACGATCATCGTCATGCCGTCGTGTGCCAAACCGATCATCGTATCGAGCACTTCCTTGACCATCTCCGGATCGAGCGCCGACGTCGGCTCGTCGAACAGCATCACGCCAGGTTCCATGCAAAGCGCTCGGGCGATCGCGACACGCTGCTGTTGGCCACCCGACAGTTGCGCTGGATACTTGTCGGCTTGATCCAGAATGTGGACGCGCGCCAGGAACTTCCGGGCCAGTGCTTCCGCTTCGGTCTTTTTCATGCCACGCGTCCGCATCGGCGACAGAGTACAATTCTGTAGCACCGTCATGTGCGGGAACAGGTTGAATTGCTGGAACACCATGCCCGCGCCGCGACGCACGGCATCAATGGACTTGGTGTCGTTGCCGAGTGTTACACCGTTGACGACGATGCGACCCTTTTGAACGGGCTCAAGGTGATTGATACATCTGATCAATGTTGATTTGCCGGAGCCCGAAGGCCCGCACAAGACGATTTTCTCGCCCGAGCGAACCTCCAGATTGATGTCGGTGAGAGCCTTGAACTGACCGTACCATTTTTCGACGCCCTCCATGACGATCATCGGAGTTGCGGCATTGGCCGGCACTGACTGTTGGACTTGCATGGTGTTCAAGGCTCCCGACCCAGACGTTATTGCACCGAGAACGATACGCCTTCGACGCTGCCCGGGAATTTCGGCACGTCCACCGCGAACCACTTCTTGTAGATCGCTTTGTAGTCGTCAGTCGCAAGGAACTTGTCGAGAAACGCGTTCAGCGCTTCGTTCATTTGCTTGTCGCCGAGCTTGCCGCAAGCGCCGTTATAGAGCGCCGTGAACGTCAGCTTGGGCTCGAATGCGCCGGCTTTCGCCTGCTCGAGACGGGTCATGTAGGCAGAGTTGCCACCGATCGCTTGTACCTGACCTGAGATGAGCGCCTGAATCGTCGCGCTATCGTCGGCAAACCGGAGGATCTTTGTGCCTTGTGGTGCTTTGCCGGTCACTTCCTTGTCTTGCACGCTCGACGACGGCACACCGATCGAAAATTTCGCCATGTCCTCGTTCGTTTTGATTGTGTCGGCCTTCGCCCCGTACAGCAAAATTGTATTGGCCGCATATGGCTTCGAATACTGCACCGCCTTGGCTCGATCCGGCAGCATCGCCATTGTCGCGAACAGCACGTTGACGCGATCGGTTGTCAGTGCCGGGATGCGATCGGCAACGGCAAGCGGCTTGTACTCCGCTTTCACACCGAGAAACTTGGCGAACGCATCGCCCATATCCTTGTCGATACCGTCCTGCGCACCTTGCGCATTCACAAAGCCCCACGGCGGATTGTCACCCTGGATTCCGATGACGATCGTGCCCTTGGTCTTGATATCGTCGATCGAACCAGCCGAAGCTGAGCCTGCACCAAGCGCGAACGTCGCGATGGCGCCGAACCCTGCAAGCGCCGCGCGTCGCGTTAGTCTGGCAGTGGTGATGAATGACATGCGTTCGAACTCCCTGTTTTTCACTTTGCTTTGATTTTCGCTCGGTCGCCCTTCGAAGGGCCGCACCGGTTTTGTTGCGGTTTATCGATTTGCCGCAGCAAATTTTCTCTCGAGCCGCGCACCGTACAGCGACAGCGGCCAGCAGATTGCAAAATACATCAACCCGACGATGCTGTAGACGAGTAGATGCTTGTAGTTACTGTTGGCGATGATACCGCCGGCGCGCGTCAATTCCACGAAGCCGACGATCGACGCGAGCGACGTGCCCTTCACGAGCTGGACGAGAAAGCCGATCGTCGCCGGCAATGAAATTCTCAGAGCTTGCGGCAGGACCACATCCTTCATCCGCGTCCAGTAATTAATCCCGAGAGCATGAGCCGCTTCCGATTGGCCACGCGGCACAGCTTCGATCGCGCCGCGCCAGATCTCGCCCAGAAAAGCGCTGGCGTGCAGCGTGAAACCGACTGTCACAGATGACCATTCGTCCAGCCTCAGTCCGAGCAGCGCCAACCCATAATACACGACGAAAAGCTGCATCAGCAGCGGTGTGCCTTGAAACAGGTCGATCCAGCGCGTTGCGATCCATCGCAGCGGTGCCCGTTCTGCTGTGCGCAATAATGCGACGGCTAGTCCGCACGGAATGCCGCAAGCGAACGCGACCGCCGACAGGATCAGCGTCCACTTCAAGCTCGTCAGCAAAAACAGATATTGGTCGATGCCCATCACTTCACCGGATAACTGAAGTAGTGGCGCGCAATCGCCTGGAAGAGCTGATTCATGAACCAAGAAATTATGAAATAGATCACCGTGATCGTGAAATACACTTCGAACGGTTTGTAGATCTGGCTGTCGATGAATTTCGCCTCGGCGAAATGTTCATAGGCAGCGATCGCCCCGGCGATCGACGTCGTCAGCGTCAGCAGCGTGAACTGGCTCGTCAGCGACGGATAAATCGCCCGTAGCGCAGGCTTGAGAACAATCAAACGGAAAACGCTTGCCCGGTGCAAACCAAGCGCAAGGCCCGCTTCCCATTGCCCCTTCGAGATCGACTGCACACCCCCACGAATGATCTCGATAGCGTACGCGCCACCGTTGATACCAAGTGCAATCATCGCTGTCGGCCAAGGCCCGATGAGCAGATAATTGGTTGGCTTCTCACTAATGCCCCACCAAACCAGTAATTGCCCGAGCTCTTGACCGAGCAACGGTAGCGCGAAAAAAATGATATAGATCTGCACCAGAAACGGAGTGTTGCGGATCAGTTCGACGAACGCCATGACCAGCCAGCGCACCGGCGGAAAGCGACTGTCGCGCAGCACCACGCCGCCAACGCCAATCACGATGGCCAGCGCCGAGCCCGCAATCGCAAGACCAAGCGTCCCGAGGCTCGCCGCGAGCAATTGCGGCATGGCTTCCCATACCGCGCCAAAGTCGAACTTGTAGGCCAAGCGACGTTTCCCTGCCCTGAGCGACGCTCGTCATGCGTCACAAATCGTTTCAGTCCCGGCATGCGTCGACGCTCTGAGGTGGCATCGTACGAGTTGCGAATTTTGAAAGCGGTGACGTTAATGCTTGCCCTCGCTAAGTGTTGTGGTAGCATTCCGTACCTCAGTATGCAAGATGCAAACTGCTTCGCACAAATTGCTTCGTCATATGGCCGGTTTCACGTACGCGTTCCGGGGTAGCGTCGACTGATGAGACACCAAAGTGGAAAGCGCTGAATGACAAACCGTGCGAAGCGCCGACAGACCATCGAACCAGTGGAATACGCGCGCGACGCGACGCGCCGCCCCAAACTCACCGCTATCTCGATAGAACGCCGCCCAGCCTTGGCAGCCATCGTCGCCGACCGCATCCGCGACGCCATTGTCTACGGCGAGCTTGGCCTTGGCGAAGCTGTTTCGGAGGAGCGTTTGGCGTCGATGCTCGGCGTCAGCCGGACACCGGTTCGCGAGGCACTAACGCACCTGCAACTGCAAGGGTTGATCGACATTCGCCCTCAGCGCGGCAGCTTTGTGTTTGCCCCGTCCAAGGATGACATCAAGGAGCTGTGCCAGTTCCGAGCGATGGTCGAAATCGGCGCCCTTCGCCTCGCTTACGAAAACGATCGCGCAGGTGCGCTGAAGGCATTGCAGCTCGCGCAAGATACGCAGGTCTCAGCAGAGCAAGCCGGCGACTGGGTCACCGCCGCCCGTGCCGACGCGCAATTTCACACCGCTCTGCTCAAGCACTGCGGCAACCGGGTACTTCTTCAGGCATACGATCTGATAGCCGGCCGCATTGGCGCTGCGCGTTTTTTCACGCGACAGTGCGACGTGTCACGGCGCCGCACAGGCCCCGAACATCGCGCGATCATCAAGTCGTTTTCCCGCGGCGACATCGAGGCCGCCGCGACCGCATTGGCGGGCCACATCGACGCAATGCCGGAGCGATTTGCAGAGGCACTCCATACGATTGGCGCTTTACCGGACAAAACAAACTGAGCGTGAGGCGGGCCGATGATTTTGAAAAACCACGACGACGTGACGCGAGATGCACTCGCTGTCATGGAGCGGACGCCGGATGCGCGCCTTCGCGAAATCATGGTATCGCTGGTCAAGCATTTGCACGGCTTCGTGCGTGAAACACGCTTGACCGAGGACGAATTCCGCGAAGCCACGGCGACCCTTAACGAGATCGGGAAACTTGCGTCCGACACACACAACGAAATGGTGCTGATCGCTGGCTCACTCGGCGTCTCTTCGCTCGTCTGCCTTCTCAACAACGGCGACAACGGTGCAACCGAAACCACACAGAACCTGCTCGGTCCGTTTTGGCGGATGCACAGCCCGCGCACCGAGAACGGCGCCTCCATCCTGCGCTCGCCGACAGCCGGACCGGCCATGTTCGTCACGTTCACGATTCTCGATCGCAGCGGCGCACCGATACCTGAAGTCGAGGTCGACATCTGGCACACGTCACCCGAGGGCCTCTACGAGAACCAAGACGAAACGCAGGCCGATCACAACATGCGTGGCAAGTTCACCACATCGGCAGACGGACGCATCTGGTTCCGCTCCGTCAAACCAATCGGATATCCCATTCCAACTGACGGCGTGACGGGACGCTTGCTGCGTGCTCAAGGCCGTCACGCCTATCGTCCCGCCCACATTCATGCACTCGGATATAAGCCAGGTTTCAAAACGCTCATTACCCAAATCTATGCCGACGACGATCCACGCATTCACACAGATGCCCAGTTCGGCGTCACCGCAGCATTACTCGGCAAATTCGTCAGACACGACGAACCCCA
This sequence comes from Hyphomicrobiaceae bacterium, assembly GCA_031365465.1. Classification (GTDB taxonomy): domain Bacteria; phylum Pseudomonadota; class Alphaproteobacteria; order Rhizobiales; family Hyphomicrobiaceae; genus JABFRJ01. The sequence goes on along the minus strand of JANLYD010000166.1, from coordinate 31,029 downwards.
CCCCACGGCAACAGATGTGATCGCACCGTGGTATTCCCTTGATCACACGCTGGTCATGGAATCGGGCGAGGCTAAATTGCCAAAGCCACCCATCAAATAAGGCGCCTCCAAAGCCACAGCGCGCCTCGTCTGAAAACAGGAACTGAGCGATGTCACCAGATAAAACGCGATTGCACGGTCAAGTCGCCATCGTGACGGGAGCCGCCAGAGGCATCGGGCTCGAGATCGCGACATTGATGTCTGCACGCGGCGCGAAAGTTATTGTCTGGGATCGCGACGTCTCATCGGTCACGCTGCCATTCGTCGCTGCATCTGTCGAGAATGTCGATGTTGCCGATCATGTTTCCGTCGAACACGCGTTCCAAGCAGCAACCGCTCAATTCGGTCAAATCCACATTCTGGTGAATAACGCCGGGATCGGCGGCCCCAACGCACCCGCGTGGGAGTATTCCATCGAGGACTGGCATCGCGTACTCGACGTAAATCTATCCGGCGTCTTTTACGCGAGCCGGATCGCCGCCAAGCACATGCGCGAACACAAATACGGACGGCTGATTACCATAGCCTCCATCGCAGGCAAGGAAGGCGTCCAGAATCTGAGCGGTTATTCGGCCGCCAAAGCAGGCGTCATTGGCCTCGCCAAATCGATGGCCAAAGATCTCGCGAACGACGGCGTCACGGTCAACTGCATTGCTCCGGCCATGACGGCAACACCGTTGCTTGATGCGATGCCGCCTGAATTCGTAAAAAAGATGACCGAGAAAATTCCGATGGGCCGCCTCGTCCAAGCCGATGAAGTCGCCGAATTATGCGCCTGGATCGCAAGCCCCGCCTGCAGCTTCACGACCGGTTTTGTGTTCGATATCTCCGGCGGTCGCGCAACCTACTGAAATTACCGTCACGCTGTTGCCGCAGGACTTGACGACCGGCGTTGCCGACAACGTGGGCAAAAGCCGTCATTTGCTTCAAAATTGTGCAGCGCAGCATTTTACACGAAAACAGATGAAACATTCGGGCCAGAAAAATACTGCGAAATCAGCGTGTTAAATTCGCATCAATTCAACTGGCGATTTGGCATGTTATTTGCTCCTCGTTAACCAATCGTTCTGCGTCGCCGCAGGGAAAACAGGGGCCCATGGTCAAGAAAAAACTTGTCGTTATTGGCAACGGCATGGCTCCGGGCCGTGTGCTCGACCGCTTGTTTGAAGCAGTGCCTGGCGCCTACGACGTGACGATTTTCAATGCCGAACCGCGCGTGAATTACGACCGCATCATGCTGTCTCCGGTCCTGTCGGGCGAGAAGTCGTTCGAGCAGATCGTCATCCATGGCGATGGCTGGTACATCAAAAACGGCGTGACCCTCTACAAAGGCGCGACGGTCACGGCCATCGATCGTACTGCAAAAACTGTCACCACCGCACGCGGTCAGGTCGAACATTACGACAAGCTGATCGTTGCCACCGGCTCGTTGCCGATCATCATTCCAGTGCCCGGGCACACGCTCGCCGGCGTCCTCACCTATCGCGACCTTGACGATGTGCAGGCGATGCTGCTCGCCGCGCAAGCACGCGGTAAGGCCGTCGTCGTCGGTGGCGGATTACTCGGCCTCGAAGCCGCCGTCGGCCTCAAGGAACAGGGCATGGATGTCACCGTCCTGCATCTGATGCCGACGCTGATGGAACGCCAACTCGACACCGCCGCAGGGCATCTACTGCAACGCGCTATCGAGGAACGCGGCATCCGCGTCATCACCAAAGCCAACACCAAGGAAATCCTTGGGGCCAAACGCGTCGAAGCCGTGATCCTCGAAGACGGCACGCGCCTCCCCGCCGACCTCGTCATCATGGCCGTCGGCATCAGACCCAACGCAGCACTCGGCAAGGCTGCGGGCCTCGAAATCGGCCGCGGCATCAAGGTCGACGCCGGCATGCACACCAGCGACCCCGACATCTACGCAGTCGGGGAATGCGCCGAAGCACACGGCCAGACATTCGGCCTCGTGGCGCCGCTCTACGAAATGGCCAACGTCATTGCCGCACAACTCGCCGGTGACGTTAGCGCAGCTTTCACGCCCAGCGCCACCGCCACCAAGCTTAAAGTCACCGGCATCAATTTGTTCTCGGCAGGCGACTTTGCCGAGGCCAAGGACCGCGAAGAAATCGTCCTGCGAGACGCCGCACGCGGCGTCTACAAACGCCTTATCCTCAAAGACAACCGCCTGATCGGATCCGTTTTCTATGGCGACACCGCCGACGGCGCTTGGTTCTTCGACCTGATCAAAAAAGGCGCGGATATCTCGGCGTTGCGTGAAACACTGATCTTCGGCCCGAGCTTCGCGGGAGGGTCCCCGCTGGACCCTACGGCGGCCGTTGCAGCCTTGCCGGATGAGGCAGAAATTTGCGGCTGCAACGGCGTATGCAAGGGCAAGATCACCGGTGCCATCACGGCCCTTTCGCTGACGTCGCTCGACGATGTGCGCGCACATACCAAGGCATCGGCCTCGTGCGGCTCCTGCACAGGGCTTGTCGAGCAACTGATCAAGGCGACGCTTGGAGACTTATACAATCCGTCAGCGGTGCAACCGATGTGCGGCTGCACCGGCCTCGGCCATGACGACGTGCGGCGCCTCATCGTCGCAAAATCAATCAAGACCATTCCCGACCTCATGCAGGTCCTCGAATGGAAGACGTCATGCGGCTGCGCGAAATGCCGGCCAGCACTGAATTACTACCTGCTCGCCACGTGGCCCGGTGAATACAAGGACGACAATCAGTCCCGTTTCATCAACGAACGCGTCCACGCCAACATTCAAAAAGACGGCACGTATTCCGTGGTGCCGCGCATGTGGGGCGGCATGACCAACGTCAAGGAATTGCGCGCCATCGCAGACGTCGTGGAAAAATTCAACATCCCAGCCGTCAAGTGCACCGGTGGCCAGCGCATCGACATGCTCGGCGTCAAAAAGGAGGATCTTCCCGCCGTTTGGGCTGATCTCAACAAAGCCGGCATGGTGTCTGGCGCCGCTTACGCCAAGGGTTTGCGCACCGTGAAAACTTGCGTTGGCACCGACTGGTGTCGCTTCGGGACGCAGGATTCGACCGGCCTCGGCATCAAACTCGAGAAATTCCTCTGGGGCTCGTGGACACCTGCAAAATTGAAACTCGCGGTGTCCGGCTGTCCGCGCAATTGCGCCGAGGCGACATGCAAGGACATCGGCGTCATCTGCGTCGACAGCGGCTATGACATCCACTTCGGCGGCGCCGCCGGCCTCGACATCAAGGGCACCGAAGTGCTCGGCCACGTCGACACCGAAGATGAAGCGATCGAAGTCATCGCCGCGCTCACTCAGCTGTATCGCGAACAAGGTCGCTATCTCGAACGCATCTACAAATGGATGAAGCGCGTCGGCGTAAAGACGATCCAGCAGCAGATCATGACCGACCTGCCGCGCCGCAAAGCACTGCATGAACGCTTTATCTTCAGTCAGAAATTCTCACAGTCAGACCCATGGGCGGAACGCGTACGGGGCAAGGACGCACACGAGTTTGGCGCGATGGCAGATCTCACGCTGAGGGCCGCCGAATGAGCAAGCCACAAGCGCGCGCCGGCACTCAATGGGTCGATGTCGGCGCTCTCGATGCCATTCCTATTCGCGGCGCCCGTGTCGTCAAAGCAGCCGTTGGCTGCATCGCCGTGTTCCGGACCGCTGAGAATCAGGCCTTCGCGCTGCTCGACCAGTGTCCTCACAAAGGCGGACCGCTGTCGCAAGGCATCGTGCACGACACCGGCGTGACATGCCCGCTACACAATTGGGTCATCGACCTCGAAAGCGGCGCGGCAACCGGCGCTGACATCGGTAAGACGTCAACTTTCCAACTGCGCATCGAGAGCGGTCGCATCCTTCTGGACGCCGCACAACTCGGTCGAAAAGTAGCCGCGTGATGCCCCTCACAAAGGGCGAAACGCACGGTGCTGTCGTAACCACGCGGACCACCTGCCCCTATTGCGGCGTCGGCTGTGGCGTGCTCGCCGAAACCGGCGTCGACGGGACTGTGTCCGTCCGCGGCGATCCCGAACACCCCGCCAACTTTGGCCGGTTATGCTCCAAAGGATCGGCATTGGCCGAAACCTTGTCGCTCGACGATCGGCTGTTGCATCCGTCCATCGACGGCGAACAGGTAACCTGGGACGCAGCCCTCGATCACGTCGCCCAGCGCTTTGCCTCGACTATAGCCGAACACGGCCCCGACAGCGTCGCCTTCTACGTCTCCGGACAAATCCTTACCGAAGACTACTACGTCGCCAACAAGCTGATGAAAGGTTACATCGGCTCGGCCAACATCGACACCAACTCACGCCTGTGCATGGCCTCATCCGTTGCTGGCCATCGGCGGGCGTTCGGCAGCGATACCGTCCCCGGCGTTTACGAAGATCTCGATCAAGCCGACCTCGTCGTGCTCGTCGGCTCGAACCTGGCGTGGTGTCATCCCGTCCTATTCCAGCGCCTGGAAGCCGCTCGCACGCAACGCGGCTGCAAGATCGTCGTTGTCGATCCGCGCGAGACCACCACGTGTTCGCTGGCCGACATGCATCTTGCAATCAAACCAGGCGCTGATGTCGCTCTGTTCAACGGCCTGCTGTCCCACCTTTTCGCCAACGATGTCGTCGACCACGAATTCACGAACGATCACACGACGGGCCTTCAGTCGGCCCTTGCCGCTGCCGACCGATCGCTTCCACAACAGTCCGAGATCACCGGAATTGAAGTGGACCGGCTCCTGGGATTCTACGCACTATTCGCTGGCACGCCTCGCGTCGTCACTGTCTACAGCCAAGGCGTCAACCAGTCCACGACCGGCACAGACGCCGTCAACGCCATCATCAATTGCCACCTGCTGACCGGTCGCATCGGCAGGCCGGGCATGGGACCGTTCTCGGTTACGGGTCAGCCGAACGCTATGGGGGGCCGTGAAGTGGGCGGCCTGTCGAACATGCTCGCAGCTCACATGAGCCTCGAAGACGTCAACCACCGCCGCATCGTGCAGCAGTTCTGGCAATCGCCGCGTATTGCATCGCAGCCGGGACTGAAGGCCGTCGATTTGTTTCGCGCCGTCGGCGACGGGCGTATCAAAGCCCTGTGGATCATGGCCACCAACCCGGTCGACAGCATGCCGGAGGCGGATAACGTCCGCGCCGCCTTGGCTGTTTGCCCATTTGTCGTCGTTTCCGACGTCGCCTGCGAAACCGACACGACCATCCACGCGCATGTGTTGCTACCTTCGCTCGCATGGGGCGAAAAAGAAGGCAGTGTCACCAACTCCGAGCGCCGCATGTCGCGGCAGCGCACGTTTCTGCCACCTCCTGGCGACACGCGCGCCGACTGGTGGCAGATGGCCGAAGTCGGCAAACGCTTGGGCTATTCCGGCGCATTCGACTATGCCGGCCCGCACGAGATTTTTGCCGAATATGCCCGCCTTACCGGCAGCGAAAACAACGGCACGCGCGATCTCGATATCAGCGCCTTCGGCGACGTTACAAAACCAGCCTACGACGATCTGGCACCGACGCTATGGCCGCAACCAGCGCGCGGACCCGCGCCACCCCGTTTCTTCACCGATGGCGCCTTCTTCACGCCTGACGGCCGCGCCCGTTTCGTGCCGACGCCGTTTCGCTCCCGCACAGCGCCGTCGCCTGCCTATCCTTTGATACTCAACACCGGTCGCATCCGCGATCAGTGGCACACGATGACGCGTACAGCAAAAACGCCGCGTCTCATGGCGCACATCGGGGAGCCCTTCGTCGAAATCCACCCCAAGGACGCCATTCGTTTCGGGCTCGCTCCCGCAACTCTCGCCGAAGTCAGCAGTCCGTTCGGCACGATCGTCGTCCGCGTCCTCGTCACCGATCGGCAGCAACCCGGCTGCGTCTTCGTCCCCATGCACTGGACCGGTCAAACCGCCAGTTCGGCCCGTGTCGACGCCCTCGTCCGAGGCGATGTCGATCCGGTTTCCGGCCAGCCCGGCCTCAAGCAGATGCCCGTAGCGGTCCGGCCATTCGCGTGTGCGTGGTACGGCCTCGCCGTAACCGTCGAAAAGCCTGAGAAAACCAACATCGCCTACTGGGCAACATCGCGTGTCGCCGCCGGTTGGCGAACCGAACTGGCATCGACGGAGCCAATCGGCGACGCGACGGCATACCTCGCCAGACTGGCATCACTGCCGCAATGTAGCGCCACACTCGACTACAGTGACCCCGGCACAAACCAGCACCGATGCGCTGCGTTTTCAGAGGACAGGCTGGTCGGCGCCCTCTTCACCTCAGCAGAACCCGTCGCCGTATCGCGCTCATGGGCGGCCGAGCAGTTGCAGATGGCGCACCAAGACCCCATTCGCATTCTTGCCGCGCGTGGTGGGGCTGCAGCACGCGACCGTGGCTCGATCGTATGTGCCTGCTTTGACGTCGGCCGCAACGACATCGTAGAAGCCATCGAAAAAGCTCATTGTAGCAGTGTCGCCATGGTCGGCGATAAAACGAAAGCCGGTACCAACTGCGGCTCCTGCCGCTCCGAAGTGGCACGGCTGATCCAGTCCTTCAACAAGGTCTGAGGGCTCGTTATACTCCGTCACGCTGTCGGCAATCGTGTGCTCGTCGCTGGATAGCTTGCACTGATACAGGAGCTACCGATGGATTTCATCAATTCTATTCTCGCTGTGGTTGGCATTCTGGCCATTGCCTTCTTCATCTACGTTGCCATGCAGCCAAGCGATTTCCGTATCGAACGCTCAGCCGAGATAGCTGCGCCTCCCGAAACTCTCTTTGCGTTGATCAACGATCTCCACGCATTCAACCGGTGGAACCCCTTCGCAAAATCCGACCCTGGCGTACAAATCGAATACAGCGGCCCCGCACGTGGCGTTGGCGCAGCGTACAACTGGACGGGAAAAAAATCCGGCGCTGGCCGCATGCAAATCGCAACGTCGACGCCACCCTCAAGAGTTACGATGGCGCTCGATTTCAACAAGCCGTTCGTTGCCCACAACGCCGCCGAATTTACCGTCGCGTCGCGCGGCACCACCAGCACCGTTACTTGGGCAATGACCGGTAAGCGGCCATTTTTGCACAAGCTGATGGGCACGATTTTCAACATGGACAAGATGGTTGGAGGTGAATTCGCCAAAGGCTTGGCTAGCCTTAAATTGATTGCAGAAGAGCGTTAGTGATGGTTGTCTCCGGCAAATTTTCGTTGTGAAGTTTGCAACGACACCAACGGAGGACCCGTCATGGCAGACAGCAGCCCCACAAGCGTAACTCCGCCCGCGAACACTGTCCGGCTCCACCGTGTACTTGCCACCAAGCCCGAAAAGATCTACCGCGCCTTCCTCGAAGCCGGCGCATTGGCCAAATGGTTACCCCCAAAGGGGTTCACCGCCACTATCATGCACATGGATGCAAAAGTGGGCGGCACCTTCAAAATGTCGTTTACAAACTTCACCACCGGCTCGAGCCAGTCTTTCGGCGGCGAGTACCTGGAACTCCAGCCGCACACACGGATTGTCTACACCGACAAATTCGACGATCCCAATCTACCCGGACATATGCGCGTTACGGTCACCTTGAGAAAGGTCTCAGTCGGAACCGAACTTGACATCGAACAGACGGGTATCCCATCTGTCATCCCTCTCGAAGCCTGTTACCTCGGTTGGCAGCAATCGCTTGTGCAGCTTGCAATGCTGGTCGAACCGGATATCCCGGATTGATTTGATGGCCCTTCAACATCAAGAGGCAAAACATGAGCTACACAGACATCTTCGTCGTACCGGTTCCTAAAACCAATATGGAAGCGTATCGCGAGCAAGCCGAACTCTTCCTCCAAGTCTGGCGTGAGCATGGCGCATTGTCGTGTGTCGAAGTCGAGGGCGACGATGTGCCGATCGGAAAAGTGACATCGTTTCCGCAAAGCGTCTCGCTGAAACCTGATGAAGCGGTATTCGTCGGCATCATGACCTATCGGTCTCGCGCTCATCGCGACGACGTCAGCGCCAAGGCCATGAAAGACCCGCGCATGGCCGGCATGAAACCGGAAACGATGCCCTTCGATGGCAAACGGATGTTTTTTGGCGGCTTCAAGCCGTTCGTCGGCCAAAGCTCGGCGACGGTCGGCGTTCAACCCTATCTGTTTTTCCGCGGACGTTGCGAAGAGGCAATCAAGTACTATCAGGCCAAGCTCGGCGCAGAGTTGCTGATGATGATGCGTTTCAAGGACAGCCCCGAGCCGCCACCTCCGAATCTCGACATGTCGGCGCATCAAGACAAAATCATGCATGCATCGCTGCGGATTAACGGCGCTGACATCATGATGTCGGACGGAATGCGGTCCGGTCCACTAGATTTCGAGTGCATGTCGCTGTCGCTCTCGGTGGCAAACGAGGCAGATGCCGACCGAATTTTCAATGCGCTCGCCGGCGACGGCAAAATCCAGATGCCGCTGTCCAAAACCTTCTTCGCATCGCGCTTCGGTGCCGTCGTCGACAAATTTGGCGTCGCCTGGATGGTCATCGCAGGTCCCCAATAACGGCAAGGGGCGCTGACTGTTTCCGCGATCAGCGCCCTTCAATCACCCACAGCGCCAACGTTCGCCGTTCGGCGGCCGTCATGTCGGTAATATTGTTCGGCGGCATGGCGCTTGTCGTCACCGCCTGCATGCGGATCGCATCGCGCTGTCGCCATATGTGATCCGGCGTATCCAGCATCACCCCTTTAGGCGGCACGACGATCCCGTTCCACACGGGGTCTCGCGCGTGGCACATCGAACATCGCGACGTGATGACGTCGTCGACCGCCTTCGGAATGGTGTGCAAATTCGCAACCTTCACCGCCCGCTCGCGCTTGAGCCCTAGTCTCTCGCGTCCGATCGGGTTCGACAACATGCTGAGCCACACAGCAGCAATCATACACGCGGTCGCCAGCGCCCAGGTCCACCAGAGGTTCCCGCGCCCCGCGTGACGCTCGTTGTAAAAGTGTCGAACTGCGGCGCCCGCTACCAACACAAAACCAACCATCACCCACGCATAAGGCGAAGTGAACGTCAGCGGGTAGTGCCCAGATATCATCAGGAACAATACCGGCAGCGTCAGATAGTTGTTGTGGCGCGACCTGGTTTTCGCTTGTTTGCCGAGATCTGGATCGGGGGCGCGCCCAGCCATCAGGTCGGCAATGACCTTCTTTTGATTGGGAATGATGTTCATGGCGACGTTGCCGGACATGATCGTGCCCATCATCGCGCCGGTGTGGATGAGCGCGCCCCGTCCCGAAAACATTTGCTGAAAGAAATACGCCATTCCCACGACGAAACCGAAGCCAACAGCGGCCAGCGCAACCTCGTTCTTGGCCAGCGGAGATTTCACCAGCCGATCGTAAACGATCCAACCCAACAGCAGGCTGCCGATGCCGATTGCGATGGCGGCCCAGGGCGACAGCTTTCTGATTGCCGGATCGATCAGGTAAAGGTCAGCGCCGAAGTAATAGACCCAGACCAGCAGAAAAAACCCAGTCGCCCAGGTCGAATAGCTTTCCCACTTGTGCCAGATCAGCTGCGGCGGCAACGTCTCCGGCGCGACAAGATACTTGCGCACATGATAAAATCCGCCACCGTGCACTTCCCAAGTTTCGCCGCCCTTGCCGGCGGGTATGCCGTCCGCCGCTCTGAGAGAGGCATCGATGTGCATGAAGTAGAAGGACGAGCCGATCCACGCGATGCCTGTAATGATGTGAGCCCAGCGGAGTAGCAAGCCACCCCACTCCAGTAAGATCGCGTCCATTCTTGTGTTCCCCCTGCCCGTGTAAGCGATCGAGATCGGTATCCGCAATCTCTCGCCCACCAAAAGCGGTATCGACGCGGCCGTCGCCCCATTGCAAGTATCGACATCACCTGCTGCGTGGCAAATCCACTCGATCACTGCCGGCGCGACGTTAGATCAGCATCAGTGCCGTCAACGCCAACAAAGGATACAATAGTTCGCGCCTGACAAGCATAAATCTATGATGCGGAATGACGACGAGGAGCACGAGCAGACAAGAGGTCGCTGCCAGGACGCCTTCCGAGATCGTCATGTTCGGCCAGCAATCTCTGACCACAACGGCGATCACGAACGTAGGCGGCACCGCGTTCATGAAAGACAGCCACGATGATCATTGCCGGGCATGAACATTGTTGCGACCGTTACTGCGATATGAAAACACATCCATTCAATACGCAAAAGGCCCGCGATAATAGCCACCACGATGAAAGATACAGTGCGGCCCCATTATCGCAGGCTTATATCCGCAAATTGGATGTCACCACAAAGTCGTACAGCTACCTCTTTCGCGATCTGCGGAGGCGTAGCGCGCTTTGGTTCCATTCGCAAAAGCCGACAAAAGAGCCGTTTAAAGGCGCGCAAACTAATCGGCAAGCGGAACAAAGCTCCGTTAGAGCACAACCGCAGCAAAAACAAAGCAAGCTACGCCAGCACAACAGCTTTCAGGCAGACCCTACTGCTTTTGCTCAAATTGCAGGTATCCCGCAATGATGACAAACGTCGAGAATTGCCGGAGCACTAACAACGCTCACGTCGGCAGGATGGGTCAAATCCAAGTTGCTTTTCTGCGGGCACGACATGACACTACACTCCCCTCACCGCGAACGATTACGATCCATTGATGCGGCGCCCGAATTGATTCCCCGCCGGCAGCAGGAAGACCCCCATCAAGTCACGCATACCGACATAAACCCGAGCAACGCGCCACGTTCCGCAAAAACTCCTTCAAGTTTAGAAACAAGAGCGGCTGGTGTTGTTATCCGCCAACCGGCCAAAGCTCAGACCGACGTAATTATAGCCGCGAACGGCAACGGGCGCTTGCTCGAGGCCGTTGCTAACTCGGTAAGTTTCCCGCAGCCAGATTTGCCCGTCGGCGGCAACGTGAAGCGTGCCATCGACCTCGTCCTCGCCTCCGTCGCGCTGCTCTTGTTACTTCCGGTGATTGTGATTGCGGCTCTTGCTATAAAAATAGCGGACCCGGGTCCGATTTTGTACCGCCAATCCCGCATCGGATTTAACGGATTACAATTTGATTGTTACAAGTTCCGCACGATGATGCTTGACGGTGAGGCGCGTCTGAAGTGCGAACTCGAGGGAAATCCATCCGCAGCCCTCGAGTGGAAAGAAAAGCAGAAACTTACCAACGATCCTCGGGTGACGCGCATAGGAAACCTGTTGCGCAAGTCAAGTATCGATGAACTGCCTCAATTACTGAACATCCTTCGCGGCGAAATGAGTTGCGTCGGACCAAGACCGATCGTGGCGTCGGAGCACGCTCGATTTGGCGTTTACGCCAAGGATTACCAAGGTGCCCGCCCCGGTGTTACCGGGCTATGGCAGGTTAGCGGTCGCAGCCAAACCACATACGAACGCCGCGTCGCGCTGGATCGCTACTATGTTCGCAGATGGTCCCTCTGGCTTGATGTGATTGTAATTTTTCGAACTATCCCTGCCCTTTTTAAACACGAGCAGACGTCGTAATTAGACGAGCATAATCAACCGATCGACCTTGCCATCAGCCCGGCCAAATAGCCCGAATTGAGACCCAATACCGCCACCCCCCACGACCACAATCCGACGGAGTCACCCCCGCCGTACCCTGGCGCCATTATGATGACGCTCAGCACGACAGCCGCCAACAACAGCACACCAACGCGGAAGAATAGTCCGAGCCCAAACCCGATCCCGGCAATCAGGAACATTTCGAAACCAGTCATTGCGGCAAGTGCAGTCCCATGGACGTGTAAGCAACCTGGTTTTGGCAGGCTTCAACTATATTCACGCCGCACGATGGCCGCGCCGTCGCACATCGCCTTTAGTTTTCCAAACGCGACGTCGCGTGGCAAATACTTCATGCCGCAATCCGGAGCCGGGATGAGCCGCTCTGGCGGTAGAAATTTCAGACCTGCACGAATGCGCTCAGCAACCCTGTCTGGTGTTTCGATCGCAGGGTCCGATAGATCGAGAACGCCGAGCATGATTTTCTTCGGCGCAAGCTCCGCCAGCACGCCAAGATCGATGTTAGGTTGCGCGCTCTCGATTGAAATCATCGTTGCCGTTGTCGCAGCCAATTCGGCCAAAAACGCATACTCCGCTGGCTTAGTCGAACCCTTGACGACTGCCGCGTAGCCAAAACACAGATGCACCACGGTCGGCACCGTCAATCCTGCCAACGCTCGATTGATTGCTTTGACCGCATAGCGCCGCGCCATTTCCGGATTGTTGCGCACCCACGGTTCATCGAGTTGGATGACGTCTGCGCCGGCGCGGACGAGGTCATGTGCCTCCTCGTTGACCGCCGCTGCCATGTCCATGGCCATCGCTTCCGCGTCGTTATAATGCTCGTCGAGCGCTTGCTGGCTCATTGTGAAGGGGCCCGGAAGCGTTATTTTGGCGACGCTGCTGGTATTGCGCCGTAGGAACTCCATGTCGCGCACCTCGATTGCGCGCTGGCGCCGAATGCGACCGACCACGCGCGGAACGGGGGTGGACAATCCCGCCGATGAGATCACGTGACCCGGCCTGCGGGCATCGATGCCGTCCAGCTCAGTGGCAAATCGGTTCGAATAGCTTTCGCGCCGCATTTCGCCGTCGGTGATCACATCCACACCGGCCCGTTCCATGTCGCGTATCGCCAGAACGGTTGCATCGTCTTGCGCCTGCTCCAGCCATGGCTCGGCCACGCGCCACATCTCGGTCATGCGGATGCGCGGAACGCTCTTCGACAACATCTCACGATCGACCAGCCAATCAGGCTGCGGGTAGCTTCCGACGACAGTCGTTGCAAACAGTTTTTCCGCCATCGTCTTGCGTCCCTTGGAGCCTGATCGTGATAGTCATGCCAAGCCGTAGTATAGTCGCAGAACCCTTGCCGCCGCCACTCGTGCAGTAGTCCCTGAACGCGATCTCGACTGAACATTCGTATGACAAAAGCCACTCAGCTGTCGAACCAGCGCGCACGCAACCTTTGGCTCAGCGCCCAAGGTCTTGATCGTGGCGAGCCGTTTGGCAACGGTCCAGAGGCGACGCGACTGGCGGTGGAGCATCTCGGATACGTGCAAATTGACACCATTAACGTCATCGAGCGATGCCACCACCACATTCTGTACTCTCGGATTCCCAGCTATCGGCGGTCTGACCTGCAGCAAGCGCAATCGGTCGACAAAAGCGTGTTCGAGTATTGGACGCACGCATTGTCCTACGTGCCGACTCGCGATTTCCAATATTTCGTCTCGGCCATGAAGCGGCAACGCACCGCGCCGAATAGCTGGTTTCAATCCGTGTCGTCCGACGATCGTGACAAAGTTATCCGCTTGATCAAGCGGAACGGGCCACTTTCGATCCGCGACATCGACGATGACGTCCTGGTCGAGAAAGATCACGCCTGGGCAAGTCGCAAGCCTTCGCGGCGCGCGTTGCAGTTGGCATTCTTTACCGGCGTTCTGACCGTCAGCGCTCGGCGCGGGATGCTGAAAACGTACGATCTGACGGCACGACATTTCCAATGGGAGCGATTACCGCCTGCGGCATCGGCCTCCGACATCGTTAAATACCTGCTCGATCGCGCGCTGCGCGGGCAAGGTATCGTCAGTCTCGATTCCATTTGCCATCTGGATGCGAAGCGAAAGTCGACTGTGCACGCCGAAATCCTGCGGCGCGTGCGCAAGGGACAGCTTGTGACAGTGGCCTTACCAGGTGACGAACGTGCCGAATACTGGCTCGAGCCACAGTGGCTGGATGCACCCGAAGCACCGCCCTCAGAACGCGTCCACATCTTGTCGCCGTTCGACCCGCTCATAATTCAGCGCAAGCGCCTGCAACTCTTCTTCGACTATGAGCATCGCTTCGAAGCCTATGTACCCAAGCTGAAACGGCGCTTTGGATACTTTGCCTTGCCAGTCCTGGTTGGCTCCGACATCGTGGCCGTTATCGATATCAAGGTGGAGCGTCAACAGCGCAAACTGCTGCTGCAGCAGTGGACCTGGGTCGGCCAGGGATCACCACGTCGACACAAGCAGCTGATCGAACAAGAACTGCACCGTTTTCAGCAATTCCAACTGCCCACGGATTGAAGTGGCGACGGCACGGAGATGACCTTGACGAGAGACCTGGACTTCGCCGGTAAGTCCCTGCTCGTGATCGGCGGATCGAGCGGCATCGGGAACGGCATCGCACAGGCGTTTCGCTCGCACGGAGCCGGCGTAACGGTAAGCGGAACACGATCCGCATCATCGGATTACAAGATCGATGAAGGAAGCGATCTGCACGGTCTCGACTACGTGCAACTCGACGCCACGAATACTCAAGCTCTAGACAGCTTCGCGCTACCCACGCCGGCATTGGACATCCTGGTGCTTTCGCAAGGCACTGTCCTCTACGATCGCGGCGAGTTTTCGGCGGACGGCTTTCGCAAGGTGCTCGATATCAATCTCAATAGCCTGATGACGTGCGCCTTGAGGTTTCATGCGGCATTGGCGGCAAGCCGAGGTTCTCTCATCATCATCAGTTCCACGGCGGCCTATCACGCCACCAAGGGCAACCCGGCATATAACGCATCCAAAGCGGGTGCGGTCGCCCTCACCCGCACGCTCGGACAAGCCTGGGCCAGGGATGGAATCCGTGTCAACGGCATAGCGCCCGGACTTGTCGACAGCAAACTCACGAAAGTGACGACAGCCAATCCCAAGCGGCTCGATGCAGCATTACGCGAAATACCCCTGCATCGGCTCGGGACGCCGGCAGATATCGCGGGCACGGCGCTATTTCTGGCATCCCCGTTGTCATCATACATCATCGGGCAAACAATTATCGTCGACGGCGGCCTTCTGTTATAGGAGCCGAGGAACCGTGCCTCGCTAATGCCGCACGCTTCAGTACGGACAATTCAATGATGTCTGCCTCTTCTGGTGGTCTGGTACGCTCGACGTTTCTGATCGGAGGCGCTCAGTTTACCAACGTTGCAGTCTCGATTCTGCGCTTGAAGGTTATCGCCGTTTTGCTGGGCCCAGCTGGTATCGGGTTATTAGGCATCTACACAAATCTTCTCGAAGCTCTGACGGTTTTGGCTGGCCTCGGCATGGGCACAAGCGGCGTCCGCCAGATCGCTGCGATCAAAGACGACGTCGACGCGTTGTCACAAACGCGCAAAGTGCTGACCCTGTCGTTTTGGGTGCAGGGCCTGTTGGCGCTGACAATCGTCTGGCTGCTGCGCAATCGCATTTCCATCGAACTGTTCGGCGATTCCAGTAAGTCGACTGAGATCGGCTACGTCGGGCTCGGCGTGTTTGCTTTGATGCTGTCGTCGACACAAAGCACTCTGCTTCAGGGACTGCGTCGGGTCACCGATCTTGCCTGGACCACCGTTTTCGTCGCGGGTCTCGGCACCATCGTTGCCATATCGGCGGTATGGTTCATGCGCGAGGACGGTGTGATATGGGCCCTGCTGTCGCAACCCGTCATCGTGGCTGGCGTGGTCTTCTATTTCGCGCGACGTATCCCCATCCAGCCAAACGCGCAATGGCACCCTGACGCGTGGCGCATCTGGCGTTCGATGGTAGCCGTTGGTGCGACGTTCATGCTTGCCGGTCTCGTCTCGTCGTTGACGCTGTTGATCGTCCGCGCGGTCGTGACGCGCAGGCTCGGGTTGGATGCAGCCGGTCACTTGGCGGCCTCTTGGAGCATATCTATCCAATCGGTCGGCTTCTTGATGTCCGCCATGGCGGTCGACTACTACCCACGCCTTGCAGAAGTCATCGACAAGCCTGCCGGCGTTTCAAGATTGATCAACGCCCAAACACAACTCGGCCTGGCGGTCGGGGGCCCCATACTGCTGTTGCTGATCGGCCTAGCGCCCTGGGTGATGCTGCTGCTTTATTCCCGCGATTTTACGAGCACCACATCTCTTGTGCAGTGGCAGACGGCAGGCAATCTGTTCAAACTGGCAAGCATCCCGCTTAGCTTTGCGTTGCTCGCGGCCGCACGTATGCGAGCCTATCTAAGCAGTGAAATTGCGTGGAACGTCGCTTTTTTTGGCCTGCTGTATGCAACGCTTCCAGGGCTCGGGCTCGACTCCGCCGGGCCATCATTTCTGATTTCTTATGTCCTGACCACAGGCTTGTTGACGATGCTGGCGCGACGCCACTTGCAGTTCAGATGGGAACGATTGACGGTCTATTTGCTCGCCGCGCACGCGATCGCTGCGGGCGCCTTGCTGATCATTTGCGCAAACTTCCCGATAACCGGCGCATTCCTGAGCGTCGCAATCTCATTTGTGATGGGCGTCGCGGGATTACGCATCGTCGCAGATCAAATCGATCAGCGCGGACCGTGGGCGCGACGTGTCTCGATATTGTTCCGCGCCGTCGGATGGCCTCGATAATCAACTGTCGAACTGAGGCTGCCAACGTAGCAGGTAGCTCTGAATGCGTCGCACGATCACCGCCAGCACAATTCCAACGATCATCATGACGAAGATGGTCACCATCATTTCCGACGCATTGGCACGTGCTTCCGCTTCGATGATCAGTTTGCCCAACCCGCGCTCTGCACCGATGAATTCCCCGACGATGACGCCGATGAGCGCGAATGAAACAGCAGGCGTAAGCGATGCGAAGACCCAGGCCATCGCCGATGGCACGACGACCGTCCGCAAAATCGTCCATTCCCCAGCTCCCAGCAATCGCGCCGCAGAGATCTGATCGCGATCGACGGCCCGCGTGCCCTCGAACGTATTGAAGAACACCACGAAGAAGACGACGATTGCGGCTGTCACCACCTTCGACAGGTCACCGAGCCCGAACATCAGGATAATGAGCGGTACCAGCGCTATGCGCGGAATCGAATTGAGCGCGACGATGTAGGGCTGGAACACTGCCGACGCGTAATCCGAACGCCCGAGCAGCAAACCGGCGACGATTGCGGAACCAGCACCCCACAAAAATCCCCAGCACATGTTTTTCAACGTCACCAGCGTCGCGACAGCCAGATTGTTCGGATTGTCCGACAGACAGGCGGCAAATCCCTTGGTGTCGTTCAAGCAAGCGAGTTTGAGAAAACTTGCCCAGATCGCCGTCGGCTTGGAAACGAAATACGGATCGAGGATTTTTGGCACCCACGCCTTGGGGAGCATCGCCACAGCGCCGTCATAGCCCCACTGCCAGACCGAAAGAATACAAATGAGAATGGCGATCTGCCAGAGTCGGATCGAGACTGCGCGTGCGGTCATGGCGTCAATCCGCTTTGGTGCGGCGGAATTCCTCGCCGAGCGAATGCCAGATGTGCGAGTAGAGCCGGCCGAACTCTGGCGTTTCGCGCAGCGATACCGCGTCGCGCGGGCGCTCGAACGGCACCGCAAAATCTTCCTTGATCCGGCCTGGCCGCGCCGACAAAAGGATGATGCGGTTCGCGAGCGTCAGCGCCTCACCCAGATCATGCGTGACGAACAGCACCGTCTGCCGTTCGCGTTCCCAGATCTCGAGCAGCGTCTTGTGCATTTCGAGCTTGGTATGGGTGTCGAGCGCACCAAACGGCTCGTCCATCAGCAAAATCTCCGGCTCCATGATCAGCGTCCGCATCAGCGCCACGCGCTGTCGCATGCCGCCCGACAACGTTCGCGGAAAACTCTTACTGAAGCCGGCCAACCCCGCAGTTTCGATCGCGCGGGCCACTTTGGTCTCTCGCTCCGCCTTGGTCAGGCCAGCAATTTCGAGACCATAGCCGATATTGGCTTCGACCGTGCGCCACGGGAAAACGGTGTCACGCTGAAAGACATAGCCGACCTTGGCATTGACCCGGCCATGTATCACCTCGTCGGCATCGATGCCGATGCGACCGCTGGTTTTTGCGAGCAATCCCGCGACCATGTTCAAGATCGTGCTCTTACCGCACCCGGACGGACCGAGCAGTGCGACGAACTCGCCTTCGGCGACCGAAAACGACACGTCGTCGACGGCTACGAACTCAGTCGCACCGGCGCTGCTTTTGAATTTCTTCTCGAGATGATCGACGCGGATACGTGTCCGCATCGCCGGTTCGACTTTCGAACGCGATGGCAGTGCAGACGGCGCAAAGGAATCGGCAAGATTGCGCGCCATGAACGTCTCTATCTGAACTTGGCTCGTGCCGCTTCGAGGAAACTCAAATCGACGATGTCGGCAAATTTAGTCTCCGGGATATCCGTCCCCTTACGATACCAGACCTTGCCACCCCGATCCCACGCGGCCGCATCGAAGGAACCGTCATAGCTCCAGGTTTTCTTGTCGAATTCCAGCTCCGCTTTGACCGCCACAGGATCGATGCCTCCGAAGTGCTTTGCACCGACCAAAGCGTAAACATCGTCGACCGGCGTTGCTTTGACCCAGTTCATGGCCTGGATCATGCCGTTGACGAACGATTGAACCATGGCCTTGTTCTGCTGCACGGTCTCCTCGAGCGTATAGACGACCAAGACCGGTACAGTGCCGCCGAACGCGGCGTCGAAGACACCCGGCTGCGACGTGTCGTAAATCGCCTTGCCGAACCCCTTGGTTTCGGCTTCGACGACCCAGGCTGGTACGGCCATGATCGCATCGAATTGCTGTGTCTGCAGGCTTGGAAACATCGTGTTGGGCCCGCCGCCCGCGACCCAATTGATGCGATCACCGAGTTTCAACGATTCAAAAACATAGGTGCCATACATCCATGTTCCCGATCCGATTGCCGTCGCAGCCACGACAGGCTTCGCGCCGTCGGGCCGCTTGTACTCGGCCAACTTTGCAGGCGTCGTGATGCCTGCGTCGTACAGGTCCTTGCGCACGACGATGTTCGAGATGGACGCGACCATCTGCGAGGCGAACAGGATTTTACACTTCTTCCCCCGGGTCGAAAGCTGCAGGGGATGGCTCGCGTCGCCATGCGCAAACAATGCCTGACCAGCAGCCAGTGATTGCCGGCCATGTGTGCCGGCATTTCCGAGCAGAAGCTTGAAATCCAACCCTTCCGACTTGAAGTAGCCTTTCGCCTCCGCGATCATCCCCAGCGCGTAGACTGCGGTTGCCGGGCCGAACGCGAGGGTTGCAGTCGGCGTCTGCGCCCAGGCACCCGGTGCGTTGGGTAAACCGATCAGCGCGCTACCGCCAATCAAGGCCTGCCTCCGAGATATGCTCATGAGTATCCCAATCCTATCGTGCACGGTCGGATGTTACGTCTGACGCTCGGCAAGCCGTGGACTACGTGCCGCCGATAATACCCTGTGCCAGCAGGGTGTCGATGGACGCAGGCGAATAACCGAATTCGCCCAGCACGGAGCGGGTGTGCTCACCTAGGCGCGGTGGATCGCGGCGGTTGGGCAATCTCGACCCGTCGATCGCGATCGGCAATGCCGGCGTTGCAGCCGTCTGCGTCTCGGAGATCTTGATCTCCATCAATCCACCGCTGTTGAGCAGATGCGGATCATCGAACAAATCGCCGGGCTTGTTGACGGGCGCAAACGGCAATCCGAGACGCTCGAGGACGGCCGACAGCTTGTCGCTGGGCCACGCTCGGAAGATCGACGCGATCTCTGGAATGAGCCAACTGCGTTCGTCGACCCGGCCCTGGCTGGTCGCAAGCCGCCCATCTTCGATCCAATGCGCTCGCTCGAAGGTGCGGCAGAAACCATGCCAGTGCTCCTCGCCAACGATGGTGACGAATAATTTGCTGCCGTCGCTCGTCTCGAACAGATCATAGACCGGCCACGGACTGTCTTTCACGGAATAGGGCACAGATGGCAGACCCGTCACGGTCTCAAACATCATCGCCTGCCCCATCAGGAACACGGAATTCTCAAACAGCGCGCTCTGGATATGCCGTCCGCGCCCGGTAAGCGCGCGCTCGGCGAGTGCCGCCTGAATAGCGATCACCCCGAACATGCCACCCATGATGTCGTTGATCGATGCACCCGCTCGCATCGGCTTACCTGGCAAGCCAGTCATGTACGCTAGGCCGCTCATCATCTGCACCACCTCATCGAGCGCCAGACGGTTCTCGTAGGGACCCGGCAAATAGCCTTTGAGGGAACAATAGATCAGTCGCGGCGCAATCGCGCTCAGTGACGCGTAATCGAGCCCGCTCCGCGCCAGCAGACCCGGTCGGAAATTCTCGATCATGATGTCGGCCTGCCCGATCAGCTTTCGCGCCACATTCTGACCCGCAACGCTCGACGTATCGAGCGCGACGCTGCGCTTGTTCCGGCAATAGTTGGCAAAGAATCCTGCGGCAGGTCCGCGAAACGAGCGCGTCCGATCACCTTTCAAAGGTTCGATCTTGATCACGTCGGCACCGAGATCGGCAAGAATGAGTCCGCAGCTCGGCCCCATCACCATCTGACTGAACTCTATCACCCGCACACCAGCCAATGGTTGAAAAGCCGGCGGAACAGTATTTTGGCTCGCATCAGTCATCGATGGCCGCACCCGCGCTCTGGTATCTGGCGCGACCTCGCCAAGTCGGACATCTGGCAGCAAATCTGGCTGGGGCGGGAGGACTCGAACCTCCGAATGGCGGAATCAAAATCCGCTGCCTTACCACTTGGCGACGCCCCAACACCGGCCCTGGCGGCAATCGCCTCCAAGCGCGGCGGACCATAACCGCGTCGCCTCGTTACGGCAAACGTTTTGATGGCCTTCAGCCAAAGCCTCATCGCAGTCTCGATCGACCCCTCACCCAGCAGACGGCTGTCACTATTGGCTTGAAGTTGAGTCGCTCGCAAGTTGAACTCCGCCTGCGCACCCACCTCAATAAATCGGACCGTGAGCTTTCAGCGACCATGACGACGACCGTATCGATGACGAAGTCGGGACTTTGGCGCGGCGTACGCCTGAGCTTGCCGTTCTGTGCCAGTTCGATCATCTACGGCATTGCCTTCGGACTGTTGGCAACCGGCGTCGGACTTTCAAAACTGGAAGCCGTGCTGATGAGCGTGCTCGTATTTTCCGGCAGTGCGCAGGTCGTCGTTTTACAAGCCTGGGCCAGCCATCCTGCCTTGTTGCCCGTCTTCGTAACCGTGTTAGTCGCAAATCTGCGCTACCTTTTGATGGGGGCGGCGCTGCGCTCGTGGCTCGCGCCATTTGGCACGCTCCGCACCACAGTCCTGTTGCTGCCGCTTGTCGACGGCAGCTTCGCCGTTTCCGCCCGTGAACGCGCGCGTGGCGATCACGATGCCGGCATCCTGCTGGGAAGCAGTCTGGTGAGCTACGCCGGCTGGATCGTCGGCACCGCCGTCGGCACCACTGCCGGCAACCTCATCGCCAATCCCCGCGCCATCGGCCTGGATTTCATCATCGTCGCCTTCTGCGCCGCGTCGGCTGCCGCATTGTTGCGCCGGCGTGCCGATATCTGGCCTGCTGCCTCGGCAGTGGCCGCAGTCTTGGCCTGCGAACGATGGTTGCCCGGGCCATGGACAGTCATCGCTGCAGCGCTTGCGGCCGCAGCCGTCGGAGCGCTCCGCTATGCGCCACCCGCAATCAACGGCGCTGCGAGCGCCAAGCCATGAGCCCACTTTCATGAGACTAGATCCATGACCCTAGATCCATGACCCTAGATCCATGGGCTTTGCTGGTAATCGTGGTTATGGCCGCTGCGGCAGCCCTATGCCGGCTGCTTGGCTTTTCGTTCATGCGGTTCATTCCGGTAACGCCGCGCGTCGAGGCGGGTTTGAATGCCATTCCCCTGGCGGTCATGATCGGGATCATCGTCCCGCCTGTGATCCGGGGCGGCTTCCCCGAACTTGCAGGCCTGCTCGTTACAATTTTGACCGTTCGCCTGCGTGGCAACGATCTCGTTGCAATTTTAGCTGGCATGGGCACCGTCGGCCTACTGCGAGCGGTCGCCTAGCACGCAGGGATGCGTCAAAAACGGCAGTCTAAATCGCAGGAACGGGCTTCTCATCCCCGGTGCCCCTCTGCTAGAGGACACAATGATCCCTGATCGTCGCGGCTCCTGGTCTCGCATTCGCTCTCGTTGAGCGGACGCGTGGTTAGGCATATTCAAATGTCGCAGACGTTCAGTGCCTCACAGGAGAGCACTACATGGCAAAACGTCCCGTACTCGATGAAAGTGCGATCGGCCTGACGTTCGACGACGTGTTGCTGGTGCCGCGCGCGTCCGACATCCTCCCGGCCAATGTCAGTGTGGCGGCGCGACTAACCAAGGAAATTTCGCTCAACATCCCGATCGTCTCGTCGGCAATGGACACCGTGACCGAGGGTCGCCTCGCCATTGCGATGGCGCAGGCGGGCGGCATCGGCGTCATCCACCGCAACCTCGATCCAATAGCGCAGGCCGAGCAGGTGGGCATGGTAAAGCGGTTCGTATCCGGCATGGTGATCAATCCAATCACCATCGCCCCCGACGCGCCCCTGGCCGACGCGCTGAAACTGATGGACCAGCACAACATCTCCGGCATTCCCGTGGTGGAAAACGGCAGGCATGGCCGGCTGGTCGGCATCGTCACCAATCGCGACGTACGCTTTGCGACCAACCCCGGGCAACCGATCTCGGAGCTGATGACCAAAGACGATCTGATTACGGTCCGCGAGGGCGTGGCCCGCGAGGAAGCCAAACGGCTACTGCATCAGAATCGCATTGAGAAGCTTTTGGTCGTCGACGATCAATACCGTTGCATCGGCCTCATTACCGTCAAGGACATCGAGAAGGCCCATCGCCATCCCAACGCCAGCGTCGACGATCAACAGCGGCTTCGCTGCGCAGCCGCGACCAGCGTCGGTCCGGACGGCTTCGAGCGGGCCGAGCGTCTGATTGCTGCCGGCGTCGACGTCGTCGTGGTCGACACCGCACACGGGCATTCGGCCGGCGTGCTGAAGGCCGTCACCCGCATCAAGAACCTGTCGAACCGCGTCCAGGTGATTGCCGGCAACGTGGCGACGTCCGATGGCACCAAAGCGTTGATCGACGCCGGCGCCGACTGTATCAAGGTCGGCATCGGCCCCGGCTCGATCTGCACGACGCGCATCGTCGCCGGTGTCGGCGTGCCGCAATTGACGGCTGTACTCGACGCTGCCGAGGAGGCGCAAAAACAGAACATCCCGATCATCGCCGACGGCGGCATAAAATTCTCGGGCGACATGGTGAAAGCACTGGCTGCCGGCGCGAGCACGGTGATGATCGGCTCGTTGTTGGCTGGCACCGATGAAAGCCCCGGCGAGACGTATCTCTACCAGGGCCGCACCTATAAATCCTATCGCGGCATGGGTTCGGTCGGTGCGATGGCGCGCGGCTCCGCAGACCGCTATTTCCAAGCCGAAGTCCGCGACCAACTCAAGCTGGTGCCGGAAGGCATCGAAGGCCAAGTTCCCTATAAGGGCGCAGTCGACGCTGTCTTGCACCAGCTCGTCGGTGGCTTGCGCGCCGGCATGGGCTATGTCGGCGCGCACGATCTCGACGACCTCAAGGAACGCGCCAAATTCGTTCGCATCTCACCCGCTGCTATGCGGGAAAGTCACACGCACGGCGTCACCATCACTCGCGAAGCGCCGAACTATCCGGGCAACGGATAAGCCCTTCCACTGTAAACCGCGCTGCATCGAAGCGCGTATTCGCACCACGTTTATGGAATCCAGCATGGCCTTCGCCCCTCGCGTTTTCTCCGGCATGCAGCCGACCGGTAATCTCCATCTCGGCAATTATTTGGGCGCGCTCACTCGTTGGGTAGAGATGCAGTCCACACACGAGTGCATTTATTGCATCGTCGATCTGCACGCGATCACCGCCGCGTGGTTGGATCCGAAGGAGCTTCGCCAGTCGATCCGCGACGTTGCCGCCGCGTATATTGCTTCGGGCGTCGATCCCGCCCGCACGATTTTGTTCAACCAGAGCCAAGTGTCGGCGCACGCCGAACTGGCCTGGATCTTCAATTGCACCGCGCGCCTGGGCTGGCTGAACCGCATGACGCAGTTCAAGGAGAAGGCCGGCAAGGATCGCGAGAACGCGTCGATCGGGCTTTATGATTATCCGGTCCTGATGGCAGCCGACATTCTCGCCTATCGCGCAACGCACGTCCCCGTCGGCGACGATCAGAAGCAGCACTTGGAACTCACCCGCGACATCGCGCAGAAATTCAACAGCGACTATCGCGAACAGATTGCCGAGGCAGGATACGCGGACGGGCAATTTTTCCCGTTGTGCGAGCCCGTCATCATGGGACCAGCGACCCGTGTCATGAGCCTCCGCGACGGCACGAAGAAGATGTCGAAGTCGGATGCGTCCGATCTCTCGCGCATCAACATGACCGACGACCACGACACGATCGCCAAAAAAATCCAGAAGGCGAAAACCGACATGGACGGCATTCCGTCCGAAGCCGCCGGATTAGCTGGCCGTCCCGAGGCCGACAATCTGGTCGGCATCTACGCCGCGCTGCAGAACGGCACGAAGGAGCAGGTCCTCCGCGAATTCGGCGGCGCTCAGTTCTCGACCTTCAAAAAGGCGCTGGCGGAATTGGCCGTGGCCAAGCTGACGCCTGTGAATGCCGAGATGATAAGGCTTTCGGCCGACCCCGCCGAAATCGATCGCATTCTGAAGAGCGGTGCCGAGCGCGCTACCGCCATCGCTGCACCGCTCATGGCCGAAACCAAGCGGTTGGTCGGATTCTCCTGACGCGCTGTCTCGTGCCAATGCGATCGTGTCCCATTCTGATCTGATTGCCGCGTGATGACCTTTGCGGGCGGCTGGCCCATGACTTGCACTTCGCTCTGCGTGTGCGGGTCAACCCAGTCGAACCAAAGGACTATCGCAACATGTCGAATATCGTAGTGGCGGGGCTCGTCGCCGTCAGTTTCGGGACCTACCCGGCGTTCGGGGACAAAGTCGCCCCGCCCACCAACCCGACCCATCCCCTCGTTGAGGCAGCGGTCGACAAGGGACCCATCGTTGAGCTTATCGTGCGCTGCTCAAAGGGCACGACCATCATCTCATATTCCAAGATCGAAAATATCTACTGCGGCGTGCGCAGTGGCTGCGTGTCGAAGGCCAGCGACGCCGTCGCTAAAGCGTGCGGCGGATAGCACCTCGCAAACAACGATCGCGAAGACGGCCGGTAACGCCATCTCGCGATTGTCACTTTGCAGCGTTAACCCGCTTACTTGATCAATACACTCGGTAGCCACGTGACCAACCCGGGCACCAGGCAACAGACCAGCACCGCAATCGCCATCAAGATCACGAACGGCAACGTGCCCCAGATGATGTCGGACAGCGGAATGTCCGGCGCGATGTTCTTGATGACGAAAATGTTCAGACCCACGGGCGGATGGATCAACCCCATCTCCATCACGATGGTCATCACGACGCCAAACCAGATGAGATCGAACCCGGCAGCTTTCAGTGGCGGCAGCACGATCGGCGCCGTCATCAAGATGATCGAAACCGGCGGCAGAAAAAACCCGAGCACGATCACGAACAGCAAAATTGCCGTCAGCAGCACCCACTTCGACAAGCCGAGACCAATCACCCAGTTGGCGGTCGATTGCGAGATTTGCAGGTAGCTCATCACGTACGCATACAGCAGCGACATGCCGATGATCATCAGCAACATTGTGCTTTCACGCAGCGTGCCGGTGAGGATTGGCATGATTTTCGACGGGCGCCAAATCCCATACATCGCACTGATGATCACCAGCGCCAGCACAGCGCCGACCCCCGCCGTTTCCGACGGCGTCGCCCAGCCGGCATAGAGAACGACCATCACACCCGCGAGGATCGAAACAAACGGAAGGACCCACACGATCATGCCGATCTTCTGGCGAAGCGTGTAGGATTCTTCGTTTAACATCGCAGATTTCGCGCCGGTTTTTGCGTGCGCGGCAATAGCCTGACGATGCTCGGTGCGGTACCGCAGCATCGAGTAGATGGCAAAGAAGGTGATCAGCAGGAGGCCCGGACCGATCCCCGCGAGGAACAGCTTGCCGAGCGAAACTTCGGCCGCCACAGCGTAGAGAAGCATCGTCACCGACGGCGGCAACAGAATGCCGAGTGTGCCGCCCGCGGCGATGATGCCGGCAGCGAACCCGCCCGAGTATCCGCGAGCGCGCATTTCGGGAATGCCGGCCGACCCGATCGCCGAGCACGTCGCAGGCGACGACCCTGCCATGGCTGCAAACAATCCGCAGGCGATGGTGTTTGCAACGCCCAAACCGCCGGGAATGCGATACAGCCAGGCGTGCAGTGCCGAATACAAATCCTTACCCGCGTTCGAGCGCCCGATGGCCGCGCCTTTCAAAATGAACAATGGGATCGCGAGGATGATGACGTTGGAGATTTCTTCGTAGAAATTCTGCGCAATCGTATCGACCGACGCCGCAGGCATGAACAGCACCATGAAACTCAGTGCCACGATGCCGAGCGCGAAAGCGATCGGCATACCCGAAAACATCGTGACCAGCGTCGCGATGCAGTAGGCGACACCGATCTGCCACTGCTCCAATCCGGTCACGAGTTTGCCCGGCGGGCGCGCCCACAAAAGAAACGCCGCGACAGCCAAGGCGATGACCACGAGGGCGATCAACGATCGTTGGCCGACTTGGAAGGCGAGTTGCAGCGCGAGTAGAACCATGCCGATGGTCAGCACCAGATAGGGAATCCACAGCGGCGGCCCCCACGCCGACTGCGACGTCTGCCCTTCCGCCCACGCCTCGTGCAGCAGAGTCCCGGATTTCCAGGCAAAGAACAGGCAGAAGAACAACACCGCGCCGTCGATGACAGCGCGGCGGGCAGAATTGACGCGCGGCGACAACAGGTGATCCAGCACCTCGATACCGATGTGCCCTCGTTTGGACTGCACGGCCGCGGCCGATAGAAAGATCGCCCCCGCGATCAAGTAGATCGTAACCTCGTCCTGCCATGCCACACCGCGCTGCGTGGCATGGCTGTAGATCACACCGCCGGTGAGCACGATTGCGGCGATGACGAGAGCCACCGCCGAGACTTTGAACATCAGATCGTTGAGGCTGGCAAACAAACCTGCGATACCGGTTTGCTCATCGGCGGACCGGATTTCCGGTCCCGCCAGAATTGCATCATGCCCTACGCCGCCGGCCATCCGTGTGCTCCCTGCCGATTACATCTGATCTGTCAAAAGTCGTGATATTTCGAAAGTTTGCGCGCCAGCGCTCAAACACTGACTGCCGAAGCCGGCCGCACCGGATGCGCCCATGCCTGCTCAGTCTTGAGATCAGGGAAAAAGGCCACAGCCGGGAATGGCGAGGGCTTGCTGCAATCCCGACGGCCTAGCTGATGACCGGTTAACTGATGGCGCGCGCCAATTTCAACAGCTCGGCAGCTTCTGTGCTCTTGCCAGCGAAATCTTTCCACGCGCTTTCTTCGGAAATTTTGCGCCATGCAGCCAAGTTGGCGTCCGAGAAATCCGAGACCTGCACGCCTTTTGCGGCATACACTTTGGCCACCTCGGCATCGTCTTTCTGTGCCTCGGCCATGCCCCAGGTTTCCAGTTCGACGCCGACATCGACGATTGCCTTTTGCTGATCTGCCGGCAGCGCGTCGAAGATCGCTTTCGACATCATCAATGGCTCGAGCATGAACCAGAATGACCCCTTGCGCGCGGTCGTCAATGATTTCGAGAGTTCTTCGAGGCGGAATGAAATCAGGCTCGTCGACGAGGTCACGGCGGCGTCCAGCGAGCCCGTCTGCATCGCGATGTAGATTTCATTGGAAAGCACGGTCGACACCTGCGCGCCCGCAGCGCCGAACATGAGATCCATTTCGCGGCTACCGCCGCGAATTTTCAAGCCCTTCACATCCTCGGGCGACGCGACAGCTTTACCACGCGACGCAGCCCCGCCGGCCTGCCAGACCCAGGAGATCATTTTGATCCCCTTGTCTTCCAAGATTTTGTTGAGCGATTTGCCGATCTCGGCGTTTTTCCACTTTGCACCCTGCTCATAACTCGTGACCAGGCATGGCATCAGGCCCAGATTGCAGGGATGAATTTCTCCGCCCGCGTACGCGAGTGGATAAAACGACATGTCGAGCGCGCCTTTACGCAAAGCCGAAAACTGCGCGTTCGTCTTCATCAACGACGAGTTCGGATAGATTTCGAATTTCAGCGCGCCTTTGGTCGCCTCTTCTACTTTTTTGGCGAACACGCGGCACAGCCGATCGCGAAAATCGCCCTGCTCGATCGTCCCCCCGGGAAATTGATGCGAGATCTTGAGGGTCGCGGCAGCGCGCGCGGTGCGCATCCCAAACGTCATGACGGCGGGCGCAGAAATCAATCCAGTTACGGCATTTCGACGATTGATGAGCATGGCGTTTCCTTGTGGCGCGTTGGCCGCTGGCGGATCTGCGATCCGGCTGCTTCAGTCGCTTCTGCGACCTCATCGCGGAGATATGCCATATCGGCGCCGATTGCGCCAATGCCGAAAACCCGTCGATACTCTGTGGTCAATCCTCGACGAGTTTGGTGCCGAGGCGTCCCGCCAGATCCTGGATGTACTGCCACGCGACGCGCCCTGACCGGCCGCCTCTGGTCATGCTCCATTCGATGGCTTCGGCAACGAGTTCTTGATCCGTGATTTTCAGACCGTGGTGCTGCACATAGCCCCGGATCATATCGAGATACTGATCCTGGCTGCCATTGTGAAAACCGAGCCAAAGGCCGAATCTGTCCGACAGCGAAACCTTCTCCTCGACCGCCTCGCCCGGATTGATGGCGGTCGATCGTTCATTGTCCATCATGTCACGCGGCATGAGATGCCGGCGATTGGACGTCGCGTAGAACAGGACGTTTTCCGGTCGCCCCTCGATGCCACCTTCCAAAACCGCCTTGAGGGATTTGTAGCTGGTATCGTCACGGTCGAACGAAAGATCGTCGCAAAACACGATGAAGCGGTGACCGTCGTTTCGGCCGGAAAATCGCATGTGCGCCAGACACGACGGTAAAGTGGAGATATCCTCTCGATGTATCTCGATCAGTTTGAGGTCGTCTCTCTCCAGTCCTTTTTTGCGGGATGACCGGATATGAGCATGGACAGCTTTGACAAGCGATGATTTCCCCATGCCGCGCGCGCCCCAAAGCAAGGCATTGTTCGCCGGAAAACCGTCGGCGAACCGCTTCGTGTTTTCGAGTAACTGGTCGGCAGCGCGCTCGATACCCTTCAGAAGCTGGAGCGGCTGACGGCTGACGTGCGCCACCGGTAGAAAGCCCTCCGGCGAGGATTGCCACACGAAGGCTTCCGCTTGCGCGAAATCTGGCGCCGGTCGTACAGGCGGCGCCATGCGGACGAGCGCAGCGGTCAATTGTGCCAAATGGTTCTCGATGCGGCCTATTTGAGCAGAGTCGAAGGTCATTGATGATCCGAAGATGCGCCAAAAGTAGCAGCCGCGTCGTATATCGGATGTCGCAGCCCGCGTCACGGGCCTGACGAGGATGCACCTTTTTTTACTGATCAGTGACGCAATTCACACATACGCCTTCGCTAAGTCGTTATTGCTCCTTGAAAATAACGCGGCTAGCCGTCATGTTGTTGGAAACAAGACAAAAGCTGGCTGCGCGGCGCGGTGCGTTGCGTGAGCCAAAATAAATTAATGTTAGGGAGAGGATTCCGGCGAGCCCGCGCTTCAATTCGAAGTGCCGGCGCTGGTCGTTCCTATTAGCCAATGAGTGAAATGGTCGACTTCGACGTCGCGGCTCAAGCTAACTGCCAACGCGTGAACGCAAAAAGCGCGGACGGGTTCATCTGTGCGTTGGTGCTTTTGGTCGATTTGCTTGAATCGAATGGCGCGTTGAAGGCGCGCCAATTCGAGCATGTCTTGTCGTCGGTGCTCGATCAGAGTGGGCCTGGGGACGATGCTAATATTGCAGTGTTGCGCGAGCTTCTGGGCATGCTCAAGCGACCCGAAAAGCCGACGCTCTTGGCGATGTCTAAACCAACAGCGTAACCGTTGGTCGCCTAGTCACTTGAGCCATGCAGCGCTTGGTGGATACTTGCCGCTAACGCGAACAGTGCTTTTGCCATTTGCGCAACAAGCAGCAACATCGCAGCTAGCGCCGCGGCGGTCGCACTGAAGGCGGGATTAACGACGATCAGTGAAACGAACGGCGGCAACGGCCCGACTAGATAGGCAAATGCGTTGGCAGCCAGTGATCCAACGGCAAACGTCAACGTCACGCCGCCAACCAAACTCATAAAGCCGGCCAAGAAGCGACCCAACCGATAACGGGTAACCTTGCCACGAACTGCCGGCGAGGCCGCCGCGACTGCCTGTGAGTTAGACTTCGATCTTTCGGCACCGACGCCAGCGGTCCGCTCCTCGCGACGGACGGCGTCGGTTTGCCTTGCCGTCGATCTCGGATGTGTAGCGACCCGCTCAGAACTTGGCTGTGACGCGGCCGTCGGCCGATGATGCGCGCCGTTCATCTGAGCTGTGTAAGCCTGCTGCGGCGATTGCGTTCGAGGGTCCTGCCCTTCGCCGGCTAACCGCCGGAGAGCCTGATCGGCTTCGGATGCCTCGCTCGTTTCCGGATGATGCGCCAACACATGCTGATAAAATTGGATCGCGTAGTTACGTTTACCATCAACCTCGGCCCGACGCCCTGCGTCCAGAACCTGCCGAGGAGTGAATTGATTTGGTCCCGCCACCGTCCGCCCGGTGTCCGCACGACAACCGGCCTCAATTAGATCCTAGCGTGAACCTGAACATTCACCGATCGTCAGCGTACAATAGATTTCGCCGGTTGTCTTTGGCTCAGGTTGGCACTGCAGAAGCGGCAGACAAGCCTGCAGGGAGCGCGTCAACGTCTGCCAAGCCCCGCAGCAAAAGCGCCAGCTTGAGCGGCGCTGACGCTTCGAACGGCGTCAGCTTCCGAAGCGGAATGCGGCAACCCAGCAGAACCGTGGTCTCGTCCTCCGGCGGCATGCGTTCGACCTCGCCCGCCCCCACAAGATCGACCACGAGGCATACC
>JANLYD010000164.1:0-2937 GCA_031365465.1 Hyphomicrobiaceae bacterium | reverse complement strand
GTCATACCCAGCCCGCCAACAAGATAGGCCGACCCATCGACGCCGCCAAATCGCTCGTAGATCTCGTTCGGCGAGTGCAGGTTATAGACCAGCATCATGACCTTAGATCCAGCGCCGCCAAAGTCGTAGCCCAGCGACGGTCCCTGCCAGTAGACACGACGTGTACCTGCGTCACGCGTGTACAGTGTGCCTTCGCCATAGCGCAGGCCGGCGACGAATGCGCCGCCGCCCTCTTCGCCGAGGATATAGCCGTTCGGGCGGCCCTGACGCTTAAAGGCGTTTTCGATGACACTCCCCAAGCCCTGGCTGATAGACCCGAAGAAGCCGTGGCCGGCACTCATGATATCTTTTGACGAGTAGGTGCCGTCATCACGGCCGCGATCGTCGCGAGGGCCGCGATCATAATCGTCGCCGCGATCACCGGCGCGCGGTTCGCGATAGTCGCCGTTGCGGCTGTAGTCGGGTGGAGCGCCGTACGGCTGACCGTAGCCCTGGTTGGATGCGACCGGCGCATCGCGATAGCCGCCGCGCGGCTCGGCGTAGGGTGCAGGTGGCGGCGAATAGGCACCGTCAGGTCGGTAAGGTTCGTTGCGCGGCGGATAGCTATTCGGTGCGGGAACCGGCTGCAGCGGAGCGCGCTCATAGGATTCGTAGGGTCGCGTCGGCTCACCGTAGCGAGGTGTGTAGACATCGGCTGGTGCCTGCGCGTAAACGGGGGCACCTCCCACGCCTGAAGGTGCGCCGAGATCCGAACTGCGCGATGTTAGCACGCCAAGCCCAGCGCCTGTGTCAGTGGGCTGGTAGGCATCATTGCGGCGCGGCTTAGTTGCGCGCGGCACCGGTGCGCTATCGAGGTAGGGCTGATTGACGTCGCTCACTTGAGCCATCGCTGGCGCGAGCGTGACAAGCGGAACGGTCATCGCCGCGATCGCCGTAACCAGTTGAAAGCTGCGATCGCACGAGCGAGATTTGAACATCGACGTTTCCAGCCTGACGCGCCCTGAGACGCACGATCGGGGTTGCCGGATAACACCAACCACCCAAACCACCTCACTCTGACTTACGCTGAGTCTTTTGCGGAAGTGTTACCAAAGTGTGGCTGAAAGAAGAGAATTGAGACGTTCCGCATCAGCGCCGATCGCTGGCAGGGCCGTATCTGTGCGGCCGGGCCGTCACTTTGGAAACGCGCGCATGAGGTGGAATCACATAGCGCACAATCTCATCGACCACACTGTTTGGCGGGCGAGAGATGTTGACGACCAACGCGCGCTCATCTCGCGTCGGCTCCTCCAGTGTCGCAAATTGACTGTCTAGCAACGAGGTCGGCATGAAGTGGTGTTTGCGGCGGCTGAGGCGATCGCCGATCAACGCCTTGGATCCTTTGAGATAGACCAATTTCACGTCCGAACGCCCGTGCAAGACCTTGTCTCGATAAGCGCGCCGCAGCGCCGAACAGGTCACCACTGCGCGGCCACCATGCAAGCGTTGATTATCGAGCCAATGACCGATCGCCTCAAGCCACGGCCAGCGATCCTCGTCGGTCAGCGCCACACCCTCGCGCATTTTTGCGATATTTGCTGCGGGATGGAAATCGTCTGCGTCGCGAAACACCCAACCAAGCTTGCGCGCGAGACGTTGACCGGTGGTCGTCTTGCCAGAGCCCGATACCCCCATCAGCAGCAGCATGGTAGGCCGAGAGCCGCGCTTGGGCGGTGGTTGACCGATCATGATTTAGCGCTGCCTACTTTCGGTGGCTCCACATGACCACCGAAGCCTTGCCGCATCGCCGACAACATCTTCTCGGCGAACGTATGCTCCTGACGCGAGCGGAAGCGCGTGTACAGCGCACTGGTCAAAACTTCGGCCGGCACCGCCTCGGCGATCGCTGCCTCGACCGTCCAGCGGCCCTCGCCGCTGTCGTCGACATGACCGGAGTACCCGGCAAGATCGCCATCCGCAGCCAGGGCAGAGGCCGAAAGATCGAGCAGCCACGAGGTGATCACACTGCCGCGTCGCCAGACCTCAGCGATGTCTGCGGTATCGAGATCCAGCCGATGTTCAGCCGGCAACTTGGGCGAATTGGCATTTCGCAGAATGTCGAAACCTTCCGCCAGCGCCTGCATCATGCCGTATTCGATGCCATTGTGAATCATTTTGACGAAATGGCCAGCGCCGTTCGGACCGGCGTGTATATAGCCTTGCGCCGGACGTGTGTCGCGACCGTCACGGTGGCTAGTTGCAGGAATATCGCCGGCACCGGGCGCGAGCGATTTGAATATCGGATCGAGGCGGTCTACGACGATTTTTTCGCCGCCGATCATCAGACAATAGCCGCGCTCCAGTCCCCAAACACCTCCCGACGTTCCAACGTCGACATAGTGCAGGTTGCGCGCTTTCAAATCATGAGCGCGCCGAATGTCGTCTTTCCAATTGGTATTGCCGCCGTCGATGATCGTGTCGCCAGGCGCGAGCAAAGCGGCGACTTCCGCGATCGCGGCCTCGGTCGCGTCACCTGCGGGAAGCATGATCCAAACAGCGCGCGGGGGCGTCAGGGAGGTGACGAGGTCGGCAAGCGAAGCGCAAGCTGTCGCGCCTTCCGCAGCCAAACGAAGCCCTGGCGTTGGATCGCGATCATAGACCGAACACGAATGACCTTCGCGCATCAAACGACGCACGATGTTGCCGCCCATCCGGCCCAAGCCCACCATTCCCAAGTGCATCGAGTATCTCCAGACACGGTATGAGCCGGATGCCGCATCGACATAGACAAGTCAACCTGCAGCACGCTGGGGCAGCTGTTGTTGAAACGGGACGTTCGATCCCCTTTTCGTGATCGGTCATGAATATAATGGACGCAACCAACCCGGGACAACGCGGTTTCACCGACGTGAATGGCAACAAAGGTGGTTGATATGAAACGTTCGATTTTCGCTCTGA
>JANLYD010000160.1:0-1952 GCA_031365465.1 Hyphomicrobiaceae bacterium | reverse complement strand
GCGAATAGCGAATAGCGATTGGAAGATGTCGCGACGGCGCATCCAACCGTGGCGCCCCTATTCGCAACTCACCATTCGCTATTCGCTTATTTCAGTGCCTGCTCGATCAGGGCTTTTTGTTCGGCGGCATGCTTGCTGGCCTGACCGGTTGCGGTCGATGCGGATGCCGAACGCCCGGCATAGGCCGCCCGTTTCACTGCCATGACTGCACGTTCCAGAACCCACTCGAGCTGCGGCGCGACGAACGACCACGCACCCATGTTGGCCGGCTCTTCCTGACACCACACAAGATCGGCGTTGGAGAATCGCGACAGCTCAGCCACCAGCGCCTTCAGCGGCAGGGGATACAGTTGCTCGACGCGTAGCAGGTAGACGTCGTCGCGACCGGCGGCGTCTCGCCCATCGTAGAGATCGTAGTAGACCTTGCCGCTGCACAGCACGACGCGCTTGATGTCGGCGTCAGGCTTGAGCTTGATCTTCTCGTCGGCGCCGGTCTGCGCGTCGTCCCACAGCAGGCGATGGAAGCTGGTGCCCGGTCCGAATTCCTCGATCTTCGATATCACCCGCTTGTGCCGCAGCAACGATTTCGGCGTCATCAGGATCAGCGGCTTGCGGACCTTGCGAAGGAGCTGCCGGCGTAGAATATGGAAGTAATTGGCCGGCGTGGTGCAGTTTGCTACCTGCCAGTTGTCCTCCGCCGATTGCTGTAAGAAGCGCTCGAGGCGTGCCGAGGAATGTTCCGGGCCTTGGCCCTCGTAACCATGGGGCAGCAGACATACGAGCCCCGACATGCGCAACCACTTGCGCTCGCCTGACGACAGGAACTGATCGAAAATGACTTGCGCGCCGTTGGCGAAGTCGCCGAACTGCGCTTCCCACAACACCAGCGCCATCGGCTCTGCCAGCGAATAGCCGTATTCGAACCCCAGCACCGCTTCTTCCGACAGCATCGAGTTGATGACTTCGAATCGCGCCTGATCGGGCGCGATGTGCTTGAGCGGTGTGTATTGCCGCTCCGATACCTGATCCGTCAGCACTGAATGCCGCTGCGAGAAGGTGCCGCGCTCGCTGTCCTGACCCGACAGCCGGACATGGAATTTGTCACGCACCAGCGTTCCGAACGCCAACGACTCTGCCATCGACCAGTCGATGCCGACGCCACTCTCGATCATCTCGCGACGGCGTTCGATCAGACGCTGCACGGTTTTGTGCGCATTGAAGTCGTTGGGGATCGCGGTCAGGCGCCGCCCGATCTCACGCAGCACATCGAAGCCGACGCCCGTGTTGCCGCGTCTCGCCTCGTCTTCGTCGGGCCCCACCGTTGCCCATCGCCCATCCAGCCAGTCCGCCTTGTTCGGCTTGTACCCTTCAGATGCCTTGAGTTCGTCGTCGAGCCGCGCGCGATAGGCCGCCTGCAAGCCGTCGACGTCGCCTTGCGTCAGCGTGCCCTCGGCGACCAGCTTCTGTCCGTACATCGTCACTGTGGTGGGCTGCGAGCGGATTTTCTTGTACATTTTTGGCTGTGTGAACGCCGGCTCGTCGCCTTCGTTGTGGCCATGCCGCCGGTAGCAGATCATGTCGATGACGACGGGCTTCTGGAACTTCATGCGGAATTCGGTGGCGATCTTAGCCACGTGGACCACCGCTTCGGGATCGTCTCCGTTCACGTGGAAGATCGGCGCTTCGACGATCTTTGCGACGTCGGTGCAGTAGGGCGACGAGCGCGAGAATTTCGGATTGGTCGTGAAGCCGATCTGATTGTTGATCACGAAATGGATCGATCCGCCGGTGCGATGTCCGCGCAACCCCGATAGCCCGAAGCATTCGGCAACCACACCCTGCCCGGCAAACGCCGCATCACCATGGATGAGCAGCGGCAGTACCGCGCGCCGGTCGTTCGGCGTGCAGCCCTGTTGATCCTGCTTGGCGCGCACTTTACCCAGGACAACCGG
>JANLYD010000147.1:0-10143 GCA_031365465.1 Hyphomicrobiaceae bacterium | reverse complement strand
GGCGGCGGCAGCGCGCGCAAGTTTTTTGCCCGGGGCCCAAGCCAGCACGTCGGCTTTCGCCGGTTCTTCCAATTGCACGAAGGCAAAGCGTGTGCTGGCGCTGAGTTTCTTGAGCGATTTGAGGAGGTCACATGCTGCGGTGATTTCGGCTTCAGAGAGGGGATCAAGCGGATGCCGCGAGGCCTTGGCGGTGGCAGCAACTGGTGTTGATTTGCGCATGGACGGCACCGGCGTTCGAGGAGCAGAGGCCGCAAGATTGCCTTCAGGCGGGCAGCCGTCAAGGTCGCTTCACGTCACGCAGTTTCTGGTTTGCGAACGATGCGTGGTCTGGCAAGGGTATTGGATCTGAGCCGTGACCAAGAAAGGGACTGACGTGAGCGCAAGCGTTGCATGCTGACCAATTTGTTCGATGGCGTCGCGTCCGGCATGGTGCTGTTCATCCTGGCGTCCGGTCTTGCGGTAACGCTGGGATTGATGAACTTCGTCAATCTCGCGCATGGCGCATTTGCCATGGCGGGCGGTTATGCAACCGTGCAGTTGACGACGCGAATGGGCGTGCCGTTTCTGGCCAGCCTGCCGCTGGCGTTTCTGATTTCCGCAGCGCTGGGTGCCGTGCTCGAGCGCACCCTCTATGTTCATCTTTATGGCCGCCCACATCTGGATCAGGTGCTGTTTTCCATCGGCCTCGTCTTCATGGCGGTCGCTGTCGCCGATTATTTCGTGGGCTCGCAGCAGCAGTTCGCCGCAGTCCCGGAGTATCTGAAGGGCCGCTTCGATTTCTATGGCATCGGTATCGGCAAGTACCGATTGTTCATCATCGCGGTGTGCGGTGTCGTCATGCTGGTGTTGCAAACCCTGCTCACGCGGTCGCGTTTCGGCGCGCAGTTGCGGGCTGCCGTCGACGATGCGCGCACGGCACGCGGATTGGGTATTCCCGTCGAACGCATCTTCACGCTGACGTTTGCGGTCGGCTCGGGCCTGGCTGGGCTCGGCGGCGCACTGGGCGCTGAAATCCTGACGCTGACGCCGACGTTCCCGCTCAAATACATGATTTCGTTTCTGATCGTCGTGACCGTCGGCGGCACGTCCAGCATGACGGGACCGTTTCTGGCCGCGCTACTGCTCGGGATCGCCGATGTCACCGGCAACTATTATGTGCCGGCCGTGGGCGCATTCATAACGTATGCGGTGATGCTGGTGGTGCTGATGCTGCGGCCGCAAGGGCTGTTCGCGCGTGCACAGTAGGGGAATGACCGTGGCCGCAGTGGAAGCGACAAGAGACACCAACGCCGTCTCTGCCGTGCGATGGAAACTACTGCTGGAGGCGGTGTTCTGGATGGCCGCGTTCGCTGCGATCTTTCTGCTGCCGCGCCGTCTGTTGTTGCTGAACGAGATCGCCATCCTGGCGCTGTTCGCGCTCTCGCTCGACCTGATCCTCGGCTACGCCGGCATCGTGTCGCTCGGGCATGCAGCTTTTCTTGGACTTGGTGCCTACACCGCAGGCCTGATGGCGAAGCATTTCGGCGTCGATCCGCTGATCGCCATCGCTGCGGCCGCCGCGCTGTCGGGTGTGCTTGGGTTTGCGACGAGTTTCCTGGTGCTGCGCGGCTCAGATCTGACGCGGCTCATGGTAACGCTGGCGGTTGCGCTGCTGCTCGGCGAAGCCGCCAATAAAATGCAATGGCTGACGGGCGGGTCCGATGGGCTGCAGGGCATAACGGTGCCGCCGATCGTGGGCCTGTTCGAGTTCGACATGCGTGGCCGCGCCGCCTACGTCTTGAGCCTGACGACGCTGCTGGTGCTGTTTCTGCTAGCGCGCCGAATGATGGCGTCGCCGTTCGGCATGACGCTCAGAACCATCCGTGACAACCCTTTGCGCGCTGCGGCCATCGGTGTGCCGGTGACGCGGCGGCTGGTGCAGATCTATACGATTGCTGCGATCTATGCCGGAACGGCTGGTGGCTTGCTTGCGGTGACGACGCAATTCGTATCACTCGACGTGTTCGAGTTCGCCCGCTCCGCCGACGTCATGCTGGTGCTCATTCTCGGCGGAACCGGTTACCTCTACGGTGGTATTCTCGGTGCCGTGGCGTTCAAAATTTTGCAGGACGTGCTCTCGAATCTCACTCCGCAATATTGGCACTTCTGGATCGGCCTGTTGCTGGTGGCGCTGATGATCGTAGGGCGAGGCCGCATCGTGGGTTGGGTCGGTTCATTGTTTTCGTTCTCTGCACGCCGGTCTGCGGCTACTGGGGTCAATCAATGACGGCTCCATCAGTTGCGCCGGTGCTGGAGACGCGCCACCTGCAGAAGCACTTCGGCGGCATTCATGTCACGCGTGACGTGTCGTTCGCATTGATGCCGGGGGCGCGCCACGCGCTGATTGGGCCGAATGGGGCGGGCAAGACGACGTTCGTCAATCAACTGTCGGGCATGCTGACCTCGAGCAGTGGGGACATACTGCTCGACGGGGTCGACATAACCCGGTTGCGACCAGATCTCCGCGTGCGGCGCGGGTTGTCGCGCACCTTTCAAGTCAACCAGTTGTTCAAAGATCTGACACCGCGAGAAACGCTCGGCATCGCTGTCGCGCAACGAGCTGGCAAAGGCGGGCACATGTTCAAGCGGTTCACGGGAGATCGTGACATTGCCGACGAGGTGATGGCACTCGCATCGACCTTCAAACTCGTCGACGTTCTCGATGTGACGACGGCGTCGCTTGCCTACGGAAAGCAACGACTGCTCGAGCTGGCGGTGGCGCTTTCGGCCAAGCCGCGGGTGTTGCTGCTCGACGAGCCGGCGGCGGGCGTGCCCGAGGCTGAGCGGCAGGATATCCTGGGGGCGGTACAAGCCTTGCCAAGCGATGTCGCGGTACTGCTGATAGAACACGACATGGACTTGGTGTTCGCGTTCGCCGAGCGGATTACGGTGCTGGTCGAAGGCGCGATCCTGGCCACCGGGACGGCGAGCGACATCGCGGCCGACGCCCGCGTGAAAGCTGTTTATCTCGGCGAGGGCGCACATGCATGAGGCGCAAGGCAGGGCACCGCTGTTGCAGATCGACGATATCGTTTCCG
Organism: Hyphomicrobiaceae bacterium; assembly: GCA_031365465.1. GTDB lineage: Bacteria > Pseudomonadota > Alphaproteobacteria > Rhizobiales > Hyphomicrobiaceae > JABFRJ01. Next base: position 7,066 of record JANLYD010000147.1, on the reverse strand, counting down.
GCTATGGTGACGCGATCGTCGTCGACGGCATCAGTTTGTCGCTGCTGCAAGGGCAGTCGATGGCGGTTCTGGGCCGGAACGGCGTCGGCAAAACGACACTGCTGAACACGATCATCGGGGTCACTCAGCGGCGGCGCGGAAGCGTGAGGTTGGCCGGTCGCGACGTCACTGCGCTGGCACCGCAACGACGGGCACAGGCCGGAATCGGATGGGTGCCGCAGGAGCGCAACATCTTCAAGTCGCTGACCGTCGAAGAGAACCTGACTGCGGTGGCCAGGCCTGGGCCATGGACGGTGGAGCGTGCTTATGCGCTCTTCCCACGTATCAAACAACGACGCACTAACTTCGGCGGCCAGTTGTCGGGCGGCGAACAGCAGATGTTGGCGATTGCGCGCGCCCTCATGTTGAACCCGACCGTCATGCTGCTCGACGAGCCCACCGAGGGCTTGGCGCCGATCATCGTCGACGAACTCATGGCGACCCTCACGCGGCTGGTGCGCGACGACGGCGTCTCGATGCTGGTGGTGGAGCAACATGCGCAACGCCTGCTGCGTTTGACGCACACGGCGATCATTCTCGAGCGGGGCCGCGTCGTGTGGCGCGGCGACAGTTCCGTGCTCGCGGCCGATGCGGCGGCGCTCGAAAAGCATCTCGGCGTCGAGCCGCGCGCGACGTGATTGGGAAACGCTTCAGTTGGCGCAGTTGGTGTTTGCGTGTCCCCCCGATCGGAGTAGTCTGACACTCACGGGGCAGGTGAATGCGCGGGTACGTGCAGACTGCAGCCGGCACGATGGGTCCAGGCCCAGATGCCGGGCCTGCGACGTGACCGAGGGGGCGCTCATGATCAAGCTAGGTTCGCATCGGATAGCGGCGCTTATCTGCTCCCTTGCACTGGCGACGCTCGCGGCCGTTTTCAGCGCCGCAGACGCCAATGCCAAAACGCTTGCAGAATTGTTTCCCGGGGTCGAGATCAAGAACGCGGAAGCAAGGAAACTGCTGGAATCGATGAATTTCCAGCAGGGTATCGTCCCTCTCGGTGGCGGCGGTGTAAAATTGGATGTGCCGCCAAAATATTATTTTCTTGGCGCGGCCGATGCCAAGCGCGTGCTCGTCGAGATCTGGAACAATCCGCCGGCGGTGAGCGACGGGGTGCTCGGCATGCTGCTGCCTGCGGTCAAGCTGCCGATCGACAACACTTGGGGCGCGGTCGTGACCTTCGCTGACGACGGGTTTGTCTCCGATGCCGATGCCGAAAAGATCGATTATGCCGAGTTGCTCCGGACCATGAAGCAATCGACGGACGAGTCGAACGATTCCCGCGAGAAAGCTGGTTTCGGACGCATCCGGCTGGTCGGGTGGGCGGCGCAACCCTACTACGATGCCGTCGCCAAGAAGTTGCATTGGGCAAAGGAGCTCGAGTTCAATGGCCGTGCCGACCACACGCTCAACTATGCAGTTCGCGCGCTCGGACGGCGCGGTGTTCTCGAGGTCAACTTCGTTGCCGAGATGACTGACTTGCCGGTGATCCGGTTGGTTATTCCAGACGTGCTGGACATGGCGCAATTCGAACAAGGCGCGCGCTATGCCGATTACGTGCCGGGTGCCGACAAGGTTGCAGCCTATGGCATTGGGGGCCTCATCGCCGGCAAGCTGCTCGCCAAAGCCGGCTTGTTAGCTCTGGCCTTAGTTTTTCTCAAGAAAGCCGGCGTTTTCATCGTGCTCGGGCTTGGTGGCGTGGGGCAGTTTTTCCTGGGACGTCTGCGCAAGAAACGGGATTGACAGACGGGGCTGTCCTTCACATAAAGGCGTCACTTCGACCGGCCGGTTTCGGCGGTCGAATGAGTTGTCATGTTTGTTGCTTCGGGTGACTGTCATCATCCTAGGCAATCAGCGTGCTGCTGAACGCGTCGGGCGCGTTGCGGGTGGGTGCCCGAGTGGCTAAAGGGGGCAGACTGTAAATCTGCTGGCTTGCGCCTACGTTGGTTCGAACCCAACCCCACCCACCAAACCCAGCGATCATCTCACCGATGTCAGGCGCCCCGGGTCGCGCCGACGGACGATTGGCAACCGGTGCTTCCGGGTTGGACAATAGCCTCCCGGTTTGGTACTCGTGATGCATGTCGATGCCTTCGGCTGATCACGGTGTCAGACCGCTGCTGATACATGGCGTGTGGTCGGTGCGACCCACACCTCCGGAGCGCGGGTGTAGCTCAATGGTAGAGCAACAGCCTTCCAAGCTGATGACGAGGGTTCGATTCCCTTCACCCGCTCCAATTTTTTCGAAGGCTTAGATTTGCGAAAGTAGAAGTCAAGGTGCTCATCGCTGTGCAGGCCGCGCAAAAATGGGGTCGTCGGTAAGAGTGAGTGTCCCTTGCGGCGTCGCTACAAAGCGTGCGCGGCGACGCAATAACGGTTGGCGACAAAGTTCGCTGATCGGGAATTGCGTTACATAGTCGGCTCGCAGGCCGCCCCACCGGTCGCGCCGCAACTCGGGTAAGCAAGCATGACTCAGGCCTCGACCGAGGTCTGCCGTTTTTATTCGATAGCGGCTAAAGTGTGGCACGTGCTCACGACGCGCGCATGCTATGAAAGACAGTCATGAAGATCCTGCTGACACACGCGCCGGAGATGCGCGCCAACTACTATGGCGACGACGCACTAAACGGATTGCGCAGCCTTGGCGACTTAACTCTCGTCGACAGCGTTACGGCGCTCACACTGGAGGAGTTGATCGGCCTCGCCAGCGGCGTGGATGTGATCGTCGCCGACCGATTGACGAGGGGGCCGGCGCAGATGTTTGCACGTCTGCCCCATCTTAGGGCATTCGTCCGGTGTGCCGTAGACATTCGCAACATCGATGTGGTTGCGGCATCGGCGGCAGGCGTGCTGGTCACTCGGGCAAAGCCCGGCTTCGTCGCGTCGGTCACAGAGTTGACTGTCGGCTTCCTCGTCGATCTCGCGCGCGGCGTTTCCCGTGCGACTGCTGCCTACCATGCCAATCGCCAACCTGACGTTCGCATGGGCCGGCAACTCGCGGGCAGCACACTCGGTATCATCGGCTACGGCAGTATCGGCCGCAATCTCGCTCGTGTTGCGACAGCACTCGGGATGTCCGTGCTGATTGCCGATCCCCACGTTACCGTCGACGACGTTCGATTTCGCCAAGTCGACTTGGACGGATTGCTTGCATGCTCCGATCACGTGGTCTGTCTGGCAGTTGCCGTCGACGCGACCGAAAATCTGATCGATGCGCGTGCACTGCAGTTGATGCGGCCACATGCGGTGTTCATCAACGTCTCTCGCGGCAACCTCGTGGACGAAGCGGCACTGGCCGATGCTTTGCGCACTGGCCGCATCGCCGGTGCGGCCATGGACGTCGGCAGAGCAATCGATCAGATGCCGTCAGCCATAGTGGCTGCGCTGCCAAATGTCATCGCCACGCCCCACATCGGTGGCTTAACGCCACCAGCGATAGCCGCGCAGGCACTCGATACCGTCGAGCAGGTCCGCGAACTGGCGTGCGGCGGTGTTCCTCATGGCGCTGTCAATGCCGGGGACTGGCGCCGGCGCACATAGGCGAGTGTCGAAACGCACGTTCAGGAGTGCGGTTACGCCATTAGGTAGCAGGCGAACCAAGACGAAATTGCTTGGTTGGGGAACTAGGATTCGAACCTAGACAGGCAGAGTCAGAGTCTGCAGTCCTACCATTAGACGATTCCCCATCGCCATCAGGCGGTGGTCCCTGGAGGGACACGCGGCTTGTAGACCTGAGAGCTGGCGGATGCAAGCCCGATCCACCATATCACACCCAGGCGCCCTCGATACCAGTGACGTCGACACTTATTCTGCGAGGCAGATAGCGCACCGTCTCACCAAGTCCTGGAGAGACATCGGCCATCTGCGATCCTCTTGCGGTGGAGACGAGCGCGAGAGATGCGTGTCGAGCAACCAGAATACGTGGGGCGCTTCGTTCGTCGGTTCCTGGGGGCGGTGGTTGGCAGCCAAACTCATTCGGCGGTCATGCGTCACTGCCGCAAGGAGCATCGCGTGGCAATTCAAAACCGCGCCTGTCATTCCGGGGATGATTACACAAAGGGAAGTTCAAAATGCCGTCTGACACCACCAAGGCCGCCCAAAAGATTACGGTCGAGCTGACTTTAGACGACGTTGAACGCATCGTGGATACGCTTTTCGACGTTGGAGAATTTCATCAGATGCTCGCCGCCCAAGAGGGGGGCAGCGAGGCGGAGGAACGCAAAAGTACGGGCGAGGAAGACCCGACTTCGCCACCCGGCATCGACGACACTGAGAATTGTGAGATGCCGCCCCTGTACCAAGAGGCGTTTAATCTCTACCTGCTCGCAAGCTCCCTCAAGAAGGCCGCGATAGCCGTCGGAGACACGCGATATCGCGACTTAACAAGCGAAGAGCGGCACCTGAGGCGCCTGAAGCGCCTGAACTGAATGAACGGAAATGTGACACAAAATTGCGGTGCGTGAGGAGCGGCCGGTTATTGCGATTTGAGGATGTCGATGAGGGCGTCGGCCATTTCGCGGCAGTCGGCCTTGCCGCCCATGTCGCGGGTGCGGGTGGTGGTCTCGGCGAACAGGGTCTCGATGGCTGTTTCGATGGCTGATGCTGCATCGGAATGGCCGAGGTGTTCGAGCATCATGGCGCCGGACCAAATCTGGCCGATGGGGTTGGAGATGCCCTTGCCGGCGATGTCGGGTGCTGAGCCGTGCACGGGCTCGAACATGGACGGGAATTCGCGCTCGGGATTGATGTTACCGCCGGGTGCGATGGCGATGGTGCCGGTGGTCGCGGGGCCCAAATCGGAGAGGATGTCGCCGAACAGATTGGAGCCGACGATGACGTCGAACCAGTCGGGGTTGCGCACGAGGTGAGCGGTCAGTATGTCGATGTGGAACTGGCTGGTTTTGACCTTGGGATAGTCCTTCGAGACGGCGGCGAAGCGTTCATCCCAATAGGGCATGGAAATCGAAATTCCGTTGGACTTGGTGGCGCTGGCGAGTTCGCGGCGCTTGCGCTTCATGGCAAGTTCGAAGGCGTAGCGCATGACGCGATCGCACCCCTTCTTGCTGAAGACCGCCTGCTGGATGGCGGCTTCCTGGTCGGTGCCTTCGAACATGCGGCCGCCGACCGAGGAATATTCGCCTTCGTTGTTCTCGCGCACGATCCAGTAGTCGATGTCACCGGGCTTGCGGTCGGCGAGCGGTGATTTCACGCCGTCGAACAGGCGCACGGGGCGCAGGTTGATGTATTGCTGGAAGCCGCGCCGGATCGGGATGAGAAGGCCCCACAGCGAGACGTGATCGGGCACGCCGGGAAAGCCGACGGCGCCGAGATAGATGGCGTCGCTGTCACGGATGCGGTCGAGGCCGTCCTCGGGCATCATGGCGCCCTTCTTCTTGAAGCGCTCGCAACTCCAGTCGTGGCTGTCCCACTTGAAGTCGATGTCGAACTTGCGACCGACGACTTCGAGTACGCGAATGCCCTCGGGCACGACTTCATGGCCGATGCCATCGCCCTCGATGACGGTGATGTGCAGCTTGTCGGATTTGGTTTTTTCGGATTTGTCTTTGTCCGATTTGTCTTTTTTATTTTTGGCCATTTGAAGTCTCCCCGCAAACTTGAATGTGTATGTTCGGCGTCAGGCCGTGCGCTTCTTGGGCGCGATGAGATCGGTAATGGTGCCTTCATACATTTCGAAGGCCATGGCGACCGTCTCCGACAGTGTGGGATGGGGATGGATGGTGAGGCCGACGTCGCTCGGATCGGCACCCATCTCGATGGCGAGCGCGACTTCTGCAATGAGATCGCCGGCGTTCGGTCCCACGATGCCCGCGCCGATGATACGGTGCGTGTCTTCGTCGACGAGAACTTTGGTGATACCCTCGTCGCGGCCGAGTGCGAGGGAGCGCCCAGAGGCTGCCCACGGGAATACGCCCTTGCCGACTTTGAGGCCGTTGGCTTTGGCTTCGCCCTCGGTGAGGCCAACCCAGGCGATCTCCGGATCGGTGTAGGCGACGGATGGAATGACTTTCGCGTCGAACGCGCTCTTCATGCCGCTGGCGACTTCGGCGGCGACGCGGGCTTCGTGCGTGGCCTTGTGGGCGAGCATGGGTTGGCCGACGACGTCGCCGATGGCGAAGATGTGGGACACGTTGGTGCGCATGTGTTTGTCGACGGCGATGAAGCCGCGCTGGTCGACCGTGACGCCGGCAGCCTCGGCGGCAATCATCTTGCCGTTCGGCTTGCGGCCGACCGCGACGAGTACCATGTCGAACTGGTCTGTCGTTGCGCCGTCAGGGCCTTCGAAGGCGACGGCCAAACCTTCTGGCATGGCTGTGACGCCGGTGACTTTGGTCTTGAGACGGATCTTCTCGTAGCGCTTCTCGATGCGCTTCATCAGCGGCGCGACGATATCCTTGTCGGCGCCGGGAATGATCTGGTCCATCAACTCGACGACGGTCACTTTCGAGCCGAGCGCATGGTAGACGGTGGCCATCTCCAACCCGATGATGCCGCCGCCGAGCACGAGCAGACGCTTGGGCACGGATTTCAATTCGAGCGCGCCGGTGCTGTCGATCACGCGCGGATCGTGGTGCGGAATGAAGGGGAGTGTGACGGGCTCGGAGCCGGCTGCGATAATCGCGCTGTCGAACGAGACGGTGGTGCGTTTGCCGTCGGAGGCGGTAACGGTGACGGCATTGGGGCCGGAGAATGCGCCGACGCCGGTGACGACCGTGACCTTGCGCGCTTTGGCCAAACCGGAGAGGCCGCCGACGAGCTTCTTGACGACGCCATCCTTCCAACTGCGGAGTGCGTCGAGGTCGATCTCTGGCGCGGAGAAGCGGATGCCGTGGTGGCTCATCTCGTGTGTTTCGTCGATGACTTTGGCTGCGTGCAGCAACGCCTTCGATGGAATGCAGCCGACGTTGAGACAGACGCCGCCGAGCATCGGCCAACGTTCGACGAGCACCACTTTCTTGCCGAGGTCGGCTGCGCGAAACGCGGCGGTGTAGCCACCGGGGCCTGCGCCAAG